>DASZOD010000330.1:0-11753 GCA_035550935.1 Egibacteraceae bacterium
AGCCCACTCCGGAGCCGACGCCCGAGCCCGAGCCCGTGGTGCGCATCGGCGACAGCCCCGACATCGTGCGCGGCGCGGTCCAGACCAGCCAGGCGGTGTTCCCGGAGGCCGGCTCGGCGACCCTGGCGCTGCTGGCGCGCGACGACGCCTTCGCCGACTCGCTGGCCGGCTCGGCGCTGGCCCGCGAACTGGGACCGATCCTCTACACCACCGGCGGGCCCGACGGCGGGCTGCGCTCGGAGACCGCCCGGGAGTTGCAGCGGGTGCTGGCGCCGGGCTCGACCGTGACCGTGCTGGGGGGGCCGGCGGCGGTCTCGGACGGCGCCCTGCAGCAGGTGCGGGCGCTGGGCTTCGCCGTGCGCCGGCTGGCCGGGGCCAGCCGCGTGGAGACCGCCCTGGCGGTGGCCGATGCGGTGACGTCGCACCCCGACCGCGTGCTGCTGGCCAACGGCTGGAACTGGGCCGATGCGGTCACCGGCGGCGCCTACGCCGCGGCCGAACGCATCCCGGTGCTGGTGACCCCGTCGGGTGGGCTGGCCGACCCCGTGGCCGGGTACCTGGCGGCGCACCGTCCCCGGGTGCTGCTGCTGGGAGGGCGGGTCGCGCTGAGCGACGCCGTGGCGCAGGCGGTAGGCCCGGACGCAACCCGCGTCGCCGGCGCCACCCGGGCGGGGACCGCCGTGGAGATCGCCCGTCAGCTGTGGGGCCGGAGCGTCGCCACCGCCGACGACGTGTGGGTCCTCGAGGACGGCTACGCCGGCGACTCCTGGGCTCCGGCCCTGGCCGCCGCTGCCCTGTCGGCCAGCCACGGCGCCCCCCAGCTGCTCGTGCAGGGCTCGACCATGCCGCCCGAGACCGAGGGCTACCTGCGCGAGCTCGGCTACGAGCCCGAGGCGCCGGGAACCGCCTTCCTGGTCGGCCCGCTGGTCGACAGCAGCCTGATCGACGTGGTCGAAGGGCTGCTGGGCCAGTAGGCGGCCGCGCCCGGGCCAGGGCTGCCGTCAGCCGGCGGGCACGACCAGGTCGGGTCGCAGCTCCGACACCGACGCGGCGCCACACAGGGCCAGCGCCCGTTCGGTCTCGGCACGCAGCGCGCCCAGGACCTCCGCCACCCCGTCCGCCCCGCCGGTGGCCAGACCCCACAGCACCGGTCGCCCGACCATGACCGCCCGGGCGCCCAGCGCCAGGGCCTTGACCACGTCGGTGCCGCGGCGCACCCCCCCGTCGACGTAGACCTCGCCGCGCCCGGCCACCGCAGCCACCACCTCGGGCAGCGCGTCGGCGCCGGCGACGGCCGTGTCCAGCTGGCGTCCGCCGTGGTTGGAGACCGCCACCGCGGCGGCGCCGGCGTCCAGGCAGGCCGCGGCGTCGTCGCCGCGCAGCACCCCCTTGACGACCACCGGCAGGCCGCTGGCCTCTGCCAACCAGGCGATGTCGTCGAAGGTCACCGCCGGGTCCAGCTCCTGTCGGGCGTACGCCTCCAACGCCGAGCCCTCCGCCGGCACGGTCGAGCGCCCGACGTTGGCCATCTCCATGCCCTCGGGCAGGGTGAAGCGGTGGCGCTCGTCGCGGCGGCGGCGGCCCAGCACCGGCAGGTCGACGGTCAGCACCAGCGCCCGGTAGCCGGCCTCGGCGGCGCGTCTGACCAGCTCGACCACCCAGCCGCGGTCTTTGCGCACGTAGACCTGGAACCAACGCGGCGCGCCGGGGGCGGCGCCAGCCACGTCCTCCAGCGACACGGTGGCCAGCGTCGACACGACCATGACCGTGCCGGCCGCGGCAGCGCCGCGAGCGGTGGCTGCCTCGCCGCCGTCGTGAGCCAGGCGCTGGTAGGCCATCGGCGCGACCAGCACCGGCGCGCTGACCTCGGTGCCCAGCACGGCGCTGGCCGCCGACACCTTGCTGACGTCGCGCAGGACGTGCGGACGCAGGCGCAGACGCCGCCAGGCCGCGACGTTGTCCGCCAGCGTGACCTCGTCGTCGGCACCGCCTGCGTAGTAGTCATAGGCGGCCGGCTTCAGCAGGCCCCGCGCCTGCCGCTCGAGCTCGGTGAAGTCCATCGCCGGCACGGTACCGTCCCGCGGGCCGCGGCGATTTCTGCCCGGCCCCGACCGGGGATAGGCTGCCCGCGGCCGTCCGTGACCCGTCTGCAGGAGGAGCCGTGTCCACGCTCGCCAACCGCACCGCCGAGGGGATGGCCAGAGCCCGGCCGCGCCGCTCGTGCCTGTCGGTGCCGGGCAGCTCGCCCAAGATGCTGGCCAAGGCCCCGAGCCTGCCCGCCGACCAGGTCTTCTGTGACCTGGAGGACTCGGTGGCGCCCGGCGAGAAGGACGCTGCCCGCAGCGTCGTCGTCGAGGCGCTCAAGGCCAACGACTGGGGCACCAAGACCGTCGTCGTGCGCATCAACGCCATCGACAGCCGCTGGGCCTACCGCGACGTCGTCGACATCGTCGAGGCCGCCGGCGAGCACCTCGACTGCGTCATGATCCCCAAGGTGCAGTCCCCCGGCGACGTGGAGTTCGTCGACAACCTGCTGCGCATGATCGAGGAGACCAGGGGCTTCGACCACCGCATCGGCATCGAGGCCCAGATCGAGAACGGCCCCGGCCTGACGATGATCGACGAGATCGCCTTCGCCTCCGATCGCCTGGAGACCCTGATCTTCGGGCCGGGCGACATGGCCGCCGCGCTGGGGATGCCCTCACTGACGGTCGGTGAGACGATCCCCGATTACCCCGGTGACCACTGGCACTGGGTGCTCATGCGCATCCTGGTTGCCGCCCGCAGCGCCGGCCTGCAGGCAATCGACGGGCCGTACGCGAAGATCCGCGACGTCGACGGCTTCCGGGAGGTCGCTCGCCGCGCGCGGATCCTCGGCTACGACGGCAAGTGGGTGCTGCATCCGGGACAGATCGCGATCGCCAACGAGGTCTTCTCCCCCACCCAGGGCGAGTACGAGCGCGCAGAGGCGATCCTGGCCGCCTACCAGCAGGCCACCGACGTGGACCGGGCCGGTGCGGTGATGTTCGGAGAGGAGATGATCGACGAGGCGACCCGCAAGATGGCGGAAGTCACCGCCATGCGCGGGCGTGCCGCGGGCCTGCACCCCCGATCTCCCCAGGAGCGCGCCGGCTAGTAGAGAGACGAGGCGCGGCTTACTCACGGGGCCCGCTGGCCGGCGTGGCGTGCACGATCTGTTGCGTGGCTCTTGACCGTGCTATTCGGGAAGGCCCCCCCGATGGGCACGTCGAGGACCGCCTGGCTCTGTTCCAGGGCGCGGCCCCAGCCTCCCTTTCGGTCGCGGCGCAATCCTCAGTTGAGGCGTACCAACCGCACGTCACGCAAAGGGGCGACCCCTCGCGATTTGTTGCGGGAGTCAGTGCGTCACTCAATACAGGACCCAACCGAGGCGACCTGCCATCCCCGCTCTCCACGAACGACCTCGACTAGTGACTCTGGTACGCCATCGTCGTAGATCACGTACTCTACGAGACTCGCCTGCGCCCTCACGACATCGTATCGGGCGTCATCGTATCGGGCGTCGGCTGATGTGAAGGCAGCAACGGCCTCCTCGGGTGACTCGTGCACTGGCGCTGTTCCGAAGTAGTCAGCGTGTTGAGACTGCTCGCAGTCCAACTCTACCGCACTCGCTTCCGCCTGGGGTCGGCCGACTTCTCGGGATGGAGGCGCCGTGCTGGACGCCCTTGGCGTACCCTCACCGCATGCTTGAGCCAGAACAAACACACTCAGCAACGCCCCCGTGATCACCCTCATCGCAAGCGACCCCCTTAACCTGCGAACGGGTTGCTAGACGCTCCCGCATGAGTAGGGGTTCCCGCCAATACGGTGACGTCGGCTGGTCGTTGTTAGTCGGAAGTTGCCTCGCGTCCACAGCACCATTACCCACACCCCTTGTCGCATAAGGCGTTACGGGCATCGTCCCCATCATTCGACCGCTGATCGTGGGACGCTCAACCACGAAACTGCAGGTCAGCGTCTCGCTGAGAGGCGACCATTCAGGGAGAAGGACTAGCGTCGACATTTTCCACAGCGAAGTCCACGCGGAAGACAAACTCCTTGCCAAGGCGACACCTGGTCATGGCTGGGGCCCGCTCTAGTCCTCCGCCGAGATCTATCCTGTCCCCCGCGACCGCAACCACCCTGCCCGCCGGGTCAACGAGCGCGGGTGGGTCGAACCTGGCTGTATAACCCGGGGGGAACAGCACAGCAACCCGTCCAATTGTCTCTTCGGGCGACCGTTCCTGCTCCACCCAGAGACACCCGCCGTCCTCAAAGCGGTCCCCGCCAAGTACGCCAGCGAGCAACGCAAGTTCCCCCTCGTCCTCCGTACTCTCCTCATGAGTTGGGATTTGCACAGACTGCCCTGCCCCACCTCGCACCGACTGCCCGGCCTGGTTCGGTTCGCAGCCCACAATCGCCACCACGAGCACGATGGCGAAGCGGCTCAATGCCCGCACGGAACGCTCAAGTCAATCCGTGCGAGATAAATGGCATGACCCAGCTCCTCGAAACGTCCGCCTACCCACCTGCGGCGCAATCACCGCTGGACTTCCAGGTTCCCAAGCCTGATCTGGAATGCCGCACCTTGATGTCGCGATATGGAACCCGATCTCCCGCAGGCCCGCCAGGGCATGTTCACCTCAGGCTGGGCAAGGCGGTGGCGCAGCGGCCGCCGGCGGGGCATCTACCAGGCGAGGGCGGTCGCGCAGCGGCCGCCGGCTCAGCCATGGCCCTGGGAGCCGCCGCTGGGGCCCTGCTGCGGGTCCCAGTCCACAACGTCGTCGGAGGCTGTGGCCGTCAGGGCCTCCCACAGCGCCTCGGCGTGGTGGCGAGCGTCCTCGGCCACGGCCGGAGGGGTCGAGGGCAGCTCGCCGAGCAGTTCCAGCAGGCCGGCGACACCCGTCGCCGGGACGGTCTCGATGGTCACGGTCCCCAGGCGCATGCGCTCGCCGGCGTGCTGGTGCCGCGACGGGGGCGGCAGGAGCTCCTCCAGCGAGCCCATGTGCTGGCGGGCCTCCTTGGCCACCATCGCCGGCGGTGACGGCTGGTCCGCGAGCAGCCCGAGCAGTTGGGTCACGACGGTGGCCGTCCCCACATCCAAGGTGATCGCCATCAGGCCTGCTCCGAGGTCGCCCTGTCACACCCTGGCCGACACGCCCGGCCCCGAAACCGCAGGCGTCAGGCGCGTGCGGCCGGTCGCGGGGACGCTGAGGCCTCAGCCCTGTGGCTGCTCGGATCCGCCGGCCTCGGCCTCCTCCACCCGTGGATACAACCGGGTGGCGATGACGGCGACGAGGTCGCGGACCGCGGCAGAGTTGTACTCGTCGACCACTGCCTGCAGCTCCAAGGCGAGGTCGCGCAGGTCGATGCTGACCCCGCGCCCGCGCGCCTTGAGCGCCTCCAAGGCGTGCGCCGGGGACTGGCCTTCCTGAGTGCCCAGTGGCATGGGAACCCCTTCTGGCGGCTTCCCGTCCGGCTCGGCCGACCAGGGACACCGCCGACCGTAGCAGGGTCAGGGCTACGAGCGGTGGAGGCCTCTGCGCGGTTGGCCAGCAGGCTCTTGACGACCGCGTGGGACGCCGCTGCTCGCCCGGGCGGGCGTCGAGCGCGAGCCTCGCGCGAGGCGGCGCCCCACTGTCAGCCGGCCGGTGCAGCCGTGCTGTCGTTCCCACTGCGGGCGGCGCGCTAACGCAGCGCCTCGTACACTGCCCGCCCGTTCGCAGCCTTGGCGCCGCGTGCGGCGCAGGAGGGCCAGCGTGTCCCAGCCCGACCAACGTGTCGCCGTCGTCATCGCCACCCGCAACCGGGTCGCCGAGCTGTCGCGGACCCTGGAGCGCCTGGCTGCGCTCCCTGAACGACCCAGAGTCGTGGTCGTCGACAACGCCTCGACCGACGGCACGCCCCGCGCCGTCGCCCGGCGCCATCCCGACGCGGAGGTGGTGACCATGGGGCGGAACCTGGGGGCGGCGGCACGCAACGTCGGCGCCCGCCGGGTGCGCAGCCCCTACGTCGCCTTCGCCGACGACGACTCGTGGTGGGCGCCGGGCTCGCTGTCGCGGGCTGCGGACCTGTTGGACCGCCACGAGCGGCTGGCCCTGGTGGCGCCCCGGATCCTGGTGGGGCCCGCACAGCGTCTCGACCCCACCTGCACGTCCATGGCCGCCAGTCCGTTGCCGACCGAGGCCGACCTGCCCGGTCCGCCGGTGCTGGGCTTCCTCGCCTGCGCGGCCGTGGTGCGCCGCGCCGCATTCCTGGCCGTCGGCGGCTTCGAGCCGCGTCTGCTCATCGGCGGCGAGGAGGAGCTGGTCGCCTGGGACCTCGCCGCGGCCGGCTGGGGCTTGAGCTACATCGACGCCGTGGTCGCCCACCACCACCCGTCACCGGCCCGGGACGTGGCGGCGCGCCGCAGGTTGCTGGCGCGCAACCGCCTGTGGGTCGGCTGGCTGCGTCGCCCCGCGGCCAGCGCGGCGCGCCGCACCGCCCAGGTGGCGCAGGCGGCGCTGTGGGACCCCCCGGTGCGCAGCGGTCTCCTGGAGGCGCTCGCCGGCGTCGGCTGGGTGCTGGCCCGCCGCCAGGTCGTGCCCCCCGCGGTCGAGCGACGCCTGCGCCTGCTGGGGACCTAGTCCTGGCAGCCCCACACCGGCTGACGGGTTCGTTGAAGCCTTCGCGACATATTCGTCGCCAACGCTGCACTGCAGGGCGGGCCGGCGCCGTAGGTTGCCCGACGGCCGGAGGTCAGGAAACGTAACGGCGGGCCGTGGAGCGCAGCTGGGACGCTTCCAGCGCCCGCAGGCCCGCCTCCACCTCCGCGGGCACCACCCGGCGGTTGCGCCAGACCCAGGGTGCACCCCGCGCCGCGTCGGCCAAGGCGCCCAGCGTCACCCGGTCGCGGGGCAGCGTCCGCAGCAGCAGCAGGGTGCGCCGCAGCGCGCTGCGGCCAGGGCGGCGCAGCCAGGTGAACCACAGCGTGTTGCGGATGCCGATGCGCCGGCGGGCGTGCGGGTCGCGCCGCCGGGAGGCGCAGTGATGGACGACGACGTCGTCGATGTAGGCCATGCGCCAGCCGGCGGCGACCAGGTCGGCGCCCAGCAGCTCCTCCTCGCCGCCGATCAGCAGGCGCGGCTCGAAGCCGCCGACGGCCAGATACGCGCTGCGGCGCACCATGGAGGCGCCGGCGAGGAAGCTCAGCAGCGGCGCGCCCGGCAGGCCCGGCTCGCGGGGCAGGGGGCTGGCGGCCATCTCCTCGCAGATGGGGTCCTGAGTCTGCTCGGCGCCCACCAGGATGCGTGCGGTCACCACGGCCAGACGTGGATGAGCGTCGAGCACGTCGGCCGCCCGCGCCAGCGACCCCGGCGCCCACCACGAGTCGTCGTCGGCGAAGGCCACGTAGCGCGTGGCGACGGCCTCCACCCCGACGGTCCGGCCGGCCGCCCCGAGGTTGCGGTCGAGGGCGACCACGTCGACCTCGGGGAAGGCCGCGCGCAAGCTGGCCGCGGTCCCGTCGCTGGAACCGTTGTCGACGACCACGACGCGGGACCGCTCCGGCAGCGCCCGCAGGCGCCCCACCGTGGCGACGGCCTCGTCGACCCGGTTGCGAGTGATCATGACGACCGACACCCGCTCGTCGGGGGCGTCAGGGCGTGCGGAGGGCTCCACTGGGGTCATTGTTGCGCCGGTCCGGCAGGTCGCCGGCAGCCTGCGGTTTCCCGTGTCCCGGCGGCGCTAACCTCACGTTTCGCGTAATCACGCGCATCGGGTTTATCGTAGGTCCGTCCAGTGGCGCGGCGGCCTTGCGGACGCCGGGCCACAGGTTGCGCGGTCCCGGACCCTGTCGCGCGGGCAGACCAGTGACCGGTGCAGACTCAACGAGGCCCATCGACCATGCGCGTGCTCGGCGTCAACGCCGTGTTCCACGATCCGGCCGCGGCCCTGGTGGTGGACGGCCAGGTCGTCGCGGCTGCCGAGGAGGAGCGCTTCAACCGGCGCAAACACGGCAAGTCAAACGTCGCCTTCGCGGCCTGGGAGCTGCCCGTCCAGGCGGCGACCTGGTGCCTGCGGCAGGCCGGGCTGAGCGCCGGCGAGCTGGACGCGGTCGCCTACTCCTACGACCCGCGGCTCGCGCCGCCGGCCAGCGACGACGTCACCGCCGACGGCTGGGAGGGCCTGCGGACGCTGTACGCGCGCCGGGCGCCGCTGTTCCTGCGCAGCGCGCTGCCCGGGCTGGACCCGCAGCGGGTGGTGTTCGTCCCCCACCACGTCGCGCACGCGGCGTCGGCGCACCTGGCCGCGCCCTGGCGGTCGTCCAGCGTCCTGGTCCTCGACGGCCGGGGCGAGACCGCCTCCCATCTGGCCGGGCACGCGGTCGACGGGGAGCTGCAGGTGCTGGCCGCCCAGCAGCTGCCGCACTCGCTGGGGCTCCTGTACGAGGCGCTCACCGAGCACCTGGGGTTCCGCCGTTCCTGTGACGAGTACAAGGTCATGGCGATGGCCTCCTACGGCCAGCCGCGTTTCCTGGACGCCTTCCGCGAGCTGATGGTGGCCACCGGCGACGGCGGCTTCGTCACCGAGCCGGTCGACTGGGAACGCTTCGCGCCACAGGCGCGGCCGCTGACGCCGCAGACGCCGCCGGCGGGCGGGGATCCGAACTGGACCGCCGCGCACGCCGACCTGGCCGCCAGCGTCCAACGCCGGCTGGAGGAGGTGCTGCTGGAGCTGGCCGGCTGGCTGCACGCGCGCACCGGCGACCGTCACCTGACCATGGCCGGAGGGGTGGCCCTGAACTGCGTCGCGAACTCCCGCCTGCTCGAGCAGGGCCCGTTCGAGCGCATCTGGGTGCAGCCGGCCGCCGGGGACGCCGGCACGGCGCTGGGCGGCGCGTTGCACGTCGCCCGGGCGCTGGGCGACGAGGTGCAGCCGATGGCCACCGCCGCGCTGGGACGGGGCTGGAGCGACGAGGAGCTGGCCGCCTGGCTGACGACCGCCGACGTGCCGTTCGAGCAGCCGGGCGACATCGCCGACGCGGTCGCCGGGCTGGTCGCGGCCAACGCCGTGGTGGCCTGGTTCCAGGGGCGGGCCGAGTACGGCCCCCGGGCCCTGGGTCACCGCAGCCTGCTGGCGGACGCGCGCCAACCCGACAACGTCAAGCGCCTCAACGACGTCAAGGGCCGCGAGCAGTTCCGGCCGATCGCGCCGATGGTGCTGGCCGAGCACGCCGGCGAGATCTTCGAGGGTGGCCCGCTGCCGAGCCCCTACATGCTGTTCACCCACCGGGTCCGTCCCGAGTGGATCGAACGCATCCCCGCGGTCGTGCATGTGGACGGCACGGCCCGGATCCAGACCGTCGACCGCGGCAGCGAACCGCTGGTGGCGGCGATGCTCGACGGCGTCCAGCGACGGACCGGCGTCCCGGTCGTGGTCAACACCAGCCTGAACACCGCCGGGCGGCCGATGGTGGACGACCCCCGGGACGCGCTGGAGTGCTTCGGATCGTCCCCGATCGACGCGCTCGCGGTCGGACCGTTCCTCGTGCGCCGGCGGTCGCTGTTCGCCGGGGGAGGCCGGTGAGCGGGGCGCCGTCGGTGGACGTGGTGGTGCCGACGGTGGGCCGGCCGTCGTTGGTCGCGCTGCTGCGGTCCCTGGCCGACGCGAGGGGGCCGCTGCCCGGACGGGTGCTGGTCGTCGACGACCGCCCCGCTGCGACGGTCGCTCTGACCACGGCCGTGCCCCGTCGGCTGGCCGCGCGCACGGCCGTGCTGCGCGGCCGCCCCGGCGGGCCGGCCGCCGCCCGCAACGTCGGCTGGCGGGCCTCCCCGGCCGAGGGGGTGGCCTTCCTCGACGACGACGTCATCGTCGACGACGACTGGCTCGAGCGGCTCGCCGCCGACCTGGCCGGGCTGGACGACGACGTCGCCGGCAGCCAGGGCCGCATCCGGGTGCCTCGACCTGGCGGGCGTCGCCCCGGCGACTGGGAACGCAACGTCGCCGGCCTGGAACAGGCGCGCTGGGCCACGGCCGACCTGGCGTACCGTCGAGCCGCCCTGGCCGCCGCGGGCGGCTTCGACGAGCGCTTCACACGGGCCTACCGCGAGGACGCCGAGCTCGCCCTGCGCCTGGTCGACCGTGGCTGGCGCATCGTCGCCGGCCTGCGCGGCGTCACCCACCCGGTGCGCCCCGCCGATTTCTGGGTCAGCGTCCGGCTGCAGGCCGGCAACGCCGACGACGCGCTCATGCGCGCGTTGCACGGCAGGGGGTGGCGGACGCGGGCCGGCGCCCCCCAGGGCCGGCGGGCGCGTCACCTGGCGGTCACCGGCGCGGGGATCGCGGCCCTGGCCGGGTTGTTGCTGGGCCGCCCGCGAGTAGCAGCCGCCGGCGCAGCCGCATGGCTGGCGGGCACCGCGGAGCTGGCCTGGGCCCGCATCGCCCCCGGCCCCCGCGACCGCCGCGAGGTTCTCACGATGCTGGTGACCAGCGCCGTGCTGCCGGCGGCGGCCAGCTTGCACTGGGCAGCAGGCTGGTGGAGGGTGTGGCGGCGCGTCGGGCGGGGGCCGGCCGCAGTGCCCGCCGCGGTGCTGCTGGACCGCGACGGCACGCTGGTCGAGGACGTGCCCTACAACGGCGAACCGGCTCGGGTACGGCCCAGGCCCGGCGCCCGGGAGGCGCTGGACAGGCTGCGGGCAGCGGGCATCCCCACCGCGGTGGTGTCCAACCAGAGCGGCGTCGGGCGGGGCCTGCTCGACCCGGGGCAGGTGGCGGCGGTGAACGCCCGCTGCGAGGAGCTGCTGGGGCCGCTCGGACCGTGGTTGGTGTGCCCCCACGCCCCGACTGCGGGCTGCTCCTGTCGCAAGCCCGCCCCGGGCCTCGTGCTGGACGCCGCAGCCGCCCTCGGCGTGGAGCCCGCCCGCTGCGCCGTGATCGGCGACATCGGCGCCGACGTCGAGGCGGCGCGGGCAGCCGGCGCCCGCGCCGTGCTCGTCCCCACCGCCCGCACCCGCCGCCGTGAGGTGCTGGAGGCTCCCGAGGTGGCCGCCGACCTGCCCGCTGCGGTGGACCTGCTGCTGCGCGGGGGCCCGCCGTGAGCCACGTCCTGGTCGTCCGGCTCGACAACGACGGCGACGTCCTGCTGGCCGGCCCGGCGATCCGCGCGGTGGCGGCCCGCGCCCGGCGGGTGACGCTGCTGTGCGGCCCCCGGGGCCGGCACGCCGCCGGACTGCTGCCGGGTGTCGACCACGTCGTCGAACACCGCGCGGAGTGGATCGACCCCGAGCCGCCGCCGTTGGACCGCGACCGCACCATGCGGCTCGTCGCCCTGCTGGGCGACCTGGCCGTGGACGAGGCCATCGTCTTCACCTCGTTTCACCAGAGCCCGTTGCCCATGGCACTGCTGCTGCGGCTGGCCGGGGTGACGCGCGTCGCCGCCGTCAGCGAGGACTACCCGGGGTCGCTGCTGGACGTCCGCCACCGCGTCGACGACGACCTCCACGAGGTGGAGCGGGCGCTGTCGCTGGTGGCCGCTTGCGGCTACCGGCTGCCGCCCGGCGACGACGGCCGCCTGCGGGTGCGCCGCCCCGAGCGCGGCCGGTACGCCCTCGAGCACCTGGTGCCCTACGTCGTCGTCCACCCTGGGGCGTCGGTGCCGGCCCGGGCCTGGCAGCCTGCCCGCAGCGCCGCCCTGGTCGACGCGCTCGTCGCTTCCGGCCAACGGGTGGCCTTCACCGGCGGGCCCGGGCCGGCAC
>DASZOD010000331.1:0-4593 GCA_035550935.1 Egibacteraceae bacterium
GTCCCCAGCCCCGTTACCGCTTCCTGAGGTCCCGCCGTCACCGTCGCCGTCGTCGGCGGCGCCCGCGCCCGAAGGCCCTGGCCCGTCGCCCACACCCAGCCCCAATCCCGCAGTGCCGAGCCCGGCGGCCTCCTGATAGATTCCCCGCCCGCCGGCGACCGCTGCGCGGCAGCGGTCGCGCGCTGTCGACCGTGCTGACGCTCGTCCCCGGAGGGTCCACGAACGCCCGGGCCCGGACGCTGGACCTGCCCCGCGACCCGTCGGACGCCACCGTGGCGCTGCTGCACAGACTGCGCGACCAGCGCGACCGCCGGGTGAACCTGGGCACGGCCAACGGCCACTTCTTCTGGTTCAGCGCCGGGTTCGGTTCCGACGCCGAGGTCGTGCGCCACGTCGAACGCCGCTCGAGGCGGGGTGGAAGACGCCCGGCCGGCGCCGCCGTGGAAGCGTCCGGGCCAGGCGGGCTGCCCGCCAGGCCACGTTCCTGTGGTGCGGGTTGGTTGTGTGGGCGCGCGCACGCCCGCCGGAGGGCACCGACGTCGCCGTGGCCGCACCGGGCGGCGAACGCAGCAGCGGGCTGCGGTCGGTGGTGTGCTGCACCTGCGACCCCTGGACCTACCTCGGCCCCGGCCGGTCCGCATCTGCCCGGACGCCGACCTCGACCGCGGGCTCGACCTCCTGGGACTGGGCTGCATGCGACTGGAGCCTGCTGTCCCTGGCCCGCGCGGCCCTGACCACCGGGGACGTGCCCCGCTGCCCACGGTCCGCATGTCGCACGACGGCGACGCCTACAACCTTTCCCGCCGGGCGCGCAGAGCCCGGACCAGCAGCCTGGGGTCGTTCGTGCACAGTGCGTCGGCGCCGGCCGCCGCCAGTGCCCGGGCACGTTGCACGTCGTCCACTGGCCACACCAGCACAGCCAGCCCGGCCGCGTGTGCCCCGCCGATGCCGGCGCTGCTCATCCCGGCAGCGCCGACGTGGCTGCACAGCACTCGCGCGCCGAGCTCCAGCGCGACCTCCTGCGCCGCGGCGACGCTCGACGCCGGCGCGTGCAGCAGACCGGTCGGGACGTCGGGCAACAGCTCCGCCACGGCGACGAGCGTCGCGGGGTTGAACGAGCTCACCAGCAGCGGCCGCTGCCCGACCCGCGGCCGCAGAGCTTCGGCGGCGATGCCCGCCACGGCACCGGCCTCGTCGTAGTCGGGTTCCCCGGGCAGGTTCTTCAGATCCACGTCCACGCCGACGCCGGCGGGGAGGCGGTCCAGGACCTCGTCCAGACCGTGCAGTCCCGCCTGACGCAGGGCCGCGCCGTCGCGGTCGACCACCGCCACCCCGTCGGCCGTCCAGGGGTCGTGGTGGACCACGGCCACGCCGTCGCCGCTGCGGCGTACGTCGAGCTCCACCCACTGGGCGCCCACCGAGGCTGCGACCGCGAACCCCTCCGGAGTGTTCTCCGGCGCCTCCCGCGGCGCCCCCCGGTGGCCGACGATCACCGGTGGGGCACGGAAGGGGAACATGGCAGCGCAGTGTACGTGCGGGGACCTCCTCGCCGGGCCGTGGAGGCCGGGCTGTCCCCGCCCACGGCCTCGCTAGTTTTCTCAAGCAAGGCCTTTACGGGTCCGTATCCCGCGGTATAGAGTGACCAACCGAGTCTTGTGAGCAGCTTCACAATTGCCCGACCGACAGCCCTCGTAGCCCGATCAACAGCCCCCGTGTTGTGAGTGGCGGACAACGGCCCGCAGTCGCTCCCCATCGCGCCCACCCCTCATCGCCTCGCCAGGAGCGGCACCCCGCCCAGCGACGAACAGTGAGGTGGTCATGGACTGGCGTCATCGCGCAGCCTGCCTGGACGAGGACCCGGAGTTGTTCTTCCCCGTCGGCACCACCGGTCCGGCTCTGGAGCAGATGGAACAGGCAAAGCAGGTGTGCCGGCGTTGCGAGGTCACCGAGCAGTGCCTCGAGTGGGCCTTGGACACCAACCAAGACGCCGGGGTCTGGGGGGGGTTGAGTGAGGACGAGCGCCGCACGCTGCGCCGCAGCCGGCTGCGCCGCCGGCGCATAGCGAGCTGACCATGTCCGCTCTCAGCGGGCGTCCGCTCCGGGCGCCCGCTGCGCGTTTGCCGGCGCGGGCGGGCGTCCCGGACGGTCGCCGGTGACACGGCCACCGCAGCGAGGAGGCGCCGTCTACGAGCCCTACGTCGCCGACCCCGTGGAGACGCCTTCCCCGCCCCGCTACACGAGGCTGCGTGCGCTGGCCGCGTTGCTGCTGTTGGTCGTGCTGCTGGCCGACCTGGGCTACCTGCTATGGCACGCGCAGGCCACCGAGGACCCGGCCCTGGAGGCGCCGGCCGGACAGCCCTGACCCCGCAGGCGCCGGCGGCGGCCGCGCGCCGTCACGGCAGCGGGACCACGAACTCGATGGTGGTGCCCTGCGCCGGGGGGGCCGCCAGGGTCCCCCCGAGGTCACTCTCGACGAGCGTGCGCACGATCTGCAGCCCCAGGTTGGCGATGCGTTCCAGGTCCCCGCCCGCAGGCAGTCCGACGCCGTTGTCGCAGACCATGACCCGCAACGTCGCCGGAGCGCGCTCGAAGACGACCCGCACGCTGGGCCGGTCGGGGCCGGCAGGCCCCGGCGGCTGCGGGAACGCATGCTCGACGCTGTTCTGCAGCAGTTCGGTGAGCACCAGCGCCAGCGGGGTGGCGATCTCGGCCGGCAGCTCCCCGGGGCTGCCCTCCACCTCGAAGGCCACCGGCCCCTCGGGATCGACCAGGCCGTCGGCGAGCATGTCGACGATACGGGCGGCGACCTTGTCGAAGCTGACCCGCTCGCGCGACTCCTGGCTGAGGGTCTCGTGCACCAGGGCGATGGACGAGATCCTGCGCACGCTTTCAGCCAGCGCCTCGCGGGCCTCCTCGCTGCGCAGCCGGCGGCCCTGCAGGCGCAGCAGCGAAGCGACCGTCTGGAGGTTGTTCTTCACCCGGTGGTGGATCTCGCGGATGGTTGCGTCCTTGAGGCGCAGCGCCCGTTCGTGCCGACGCAGCTCGGTGACCTCGCGCGCGAGCAGCAGCCCCCCGATCGGCCGGGAGCCGCCGAGCAGGGGCAGCAGCCTCCGCAGCACCACCGCGCCGTGGCGCTCGACCTCGGTCTCGAGCGGCTCGCCCGCGCGGAGGGCCTCGACCAGGTGCACGTGGTCGGGGTCGAAGTCCGCCAGGTGCTGGCCCACGAGATGGCCGAGGTTGCCCAGCCGCCGGTACGCCGAGACGGCGTTCGGGGAGGCGTAGGTCACGACGCCTTCGGCGTCGAAACGCATGATGCCGTCGCCCACGCGGGGCGACAGCTCCCGCTCCTCCGGCGTCTCACCGGCGTAGGGGAAGCTGCCGTCCGCGAGCATCTGGGCCAGCTCGCCGGCGGACTGCAGGTACGTCAGCTCCAGCTGCGACGGCGAGCGGGCGGTGGACACGTTCGCCTCCCGGGTCACGACGGCGACGATGCGGTCGCCCAGGCGCACCGGGATCGCCTCCTCCCGCACCGGCACCCCCGTCGACCAGTCCGGGTCGGCGTCGCGGATCACCCGCTGCTCGGACAGGGCACGACCGACCATCGGTCGGTCTGTGACCGGGAACACCTGGCCGACGAGATCCTCCTGGTAGATGGTCTGCGCGGTGTAGGGACGCATGTGGCCCGCGCACAGGTAGGCCGGCTGGCCGTCTGCCATACCGCACGGCACCCACAGCAGCAGGTCGGCGAACGACAGGTCGGCCAGGATCTGCCAGTCGCTGAGCAGCAGTTGGAGGCGCTCGACGGCGTCGTCGTCAAGACCCGCCCGTCGCTGGAGTAGCTCATCTACGACGAACACGGCGGCCTCTCAGGCAGAGCGTTTCGGCTCAGGCTCGATGACGGCGAGCACATCACCCTCGACTACGACGTCCTCGGTGGCGACGCGCAGTTCGGCGACGGTGCCGGCCGTCGGGGCGCGCACCGGGATCTCCATCTTCATCGACTCCACGACCAGCAGGGTGTCGCCCTCGACGACCCGCTGACCGGGTGCGACGCCGACGGCGATGACGCTGGCGACCATCTGCGCGACCACCTCGATCATCCTGCCGTCCTCTGACGTCCGTGGCTCGCCGAGCTGACGCCACCGTAGGCGCAGCAACGCGGTGGTGTCGCACCGCGGCGGCGCCCGGCGTCACTGGAGCAGCTCAGCGGCGTGCTCAGCGACCGCGTCGCTGACCGCGTTGCGGTCACCCAGCACCCAGCCCGAGCCGGTGCGACCGTCACCGTAGCCGAGGTCGTCGAGGTAGTCGTGGGTCGCGGTCGGCAGCGTCTCGACGTCGGCGAGCAACAACGGTGCGACCGAGCGGGCCGCCAGCGGGGCGGCGGCCAGGGCGAGCGCCCAGGCGTCGGGCCGGTAGCCTCCCGAAAGGACGAAGGCGTCGCCGTCGGCGCCCACGGTGCGGCCCCACAGCTGGGCCGCCACCGCCGCCGCGGTGGCCGCCCGGTCGCCACCGGCCACCCGTCGCGGCCGGGGCAGCGCCGCCACCACCCCATCCGAAACGGCCGCCTGCCCGCCGAGCACGACGGTGTCGGCG
>DASZOD010000332.1:0-16604 GCA_035550935.1 Egibacteraceae bacterium
GGCCTGGAGGACATCTCGGCGTCACGGTCGGCCTTTGAGTGGGGAGTGCCGGTGCCGTGGGAGCCGGGGCAGGTCTTCTACGTGTGGTTCGACGCGCTGCTGAACTACGTGACCGCCGCGGGCTACGGGGTGGACGACGACGCGTTCGCGCGGCGCTGGCCGGCCGACGTCCACCTCATCGGCAAGGACATCCTGCGCTTCCACGCGGTGTACTGGCCGGCGATGCTGATCGCCGCCGGGCTGCCCGTGCCCCGGCGGGTGTACGCCCACGGCTTCCTGCTGGTCGGCGGGGAGAAGATGTCGAAGACCGCCGCCACCGGCATCCGCCCCGCCCAGCTCGTGGACCACTTCGGCGTCGACTGCTACCGCTACTACTTCCTGCGCGAGATCTCCTTCGGCCAGGACGGCTCGTTCTCCTGGGAGTCGATGGAGCAGCGCTACACCACCGACCTCGCGAACGACCTGGGCAACCTCGTCAACCGCGTGCTGACCATGGTCGACGCCTACTGCGACGGCAAGGTGCCCGAGCCGGCCGGGGCACCGGGACAGGCCGAGGCCGCCCTCGCCGGGGACCTGGAGGCGGCGCTGAGCGGGCTGGGCGCGCTGGACCGCCTCGACTTCAAGAAGGCCCTCCAGGACCTGTGGGTGTTCGTGTCGGGCGTCAACCGCTACGTCGAGGCCCGGGCGCCGTGGGTGCTGAACCGCCAGGGGGCCCTCGACGACCTGGGGCGCTGCCTGTACACCGCCGTCGACGCGCTGCGCATCATCGCCGTGCTGATCTCCCCGGTCATGCCCGACGCCGCCACCGGCCTGTGGGCCAAGCTGGGCATGAGCGAGCCACTGGACGTCCAGCGCCTGCCCGGCGCGGCCAGCTGGGGCCTGGTCCCCGTGGCCGCGCGGACCACCCGGGGGGACCTGCTGTTTCCCAAGCTGGGGGAGTAGCCCCCCACAGCGCTCGGTGCTGGTCATTGACGCGTCCCGCCGGCGGCGTCATCCTGTCGGGGCTGCGAGAAGAGGCTGCCGGGTCGGGCCGGCAGCGGCCGGCCCGCCGGGCGGACAGGAGCTGGCGCCGGCGCGCCACCGGAGCCACGTGGTTACCGAGTCGCTGTTCGAGGCCTCCAGCGAACGCCTGGCGCGGGCGCTGGCGCACGTCGCTGTGTCCGACGACACTCTGGAGCGCCTGCGCCTGCCGAAGTCGGTGCTGAAGGTGTCGGTCCCCGTGCGCATGGACGACGGCAGCCTGCGCACGTTCCCCGGCTACCGGGTGCGCTACGACGACTCCCGGGGCCCGTGCAAAGGCGGCGTCCGCTACCACCCCGACGTGAACGTCGACGAGGTCCAGTCGTTGGCCTTCTGGATGACGTTCAAGTGCGCCGTGCTCGACCTGCCCTTCGGCGGCGGGAAAGGAGGGGTGACCGTCGACCCCAAGCAGCTGTCGCAGCTGGAGCTGGAACGGCTGTCGCGGCGCTACATCGATGCGATCGCCGACTTCATCGGCCCCGACGTCGACGTGCTCGCCCCGGATGTCTACACCAACCAGCTCGTCATGGGCTGGATGATGGACCAGTACTCGACGATCCGCCGGCAGATCAGCCCCGCGGTCATCACCGGCAAGCCGCTGTCGATGGGCGGCAGCCGGGGGCGGGACACCGCCACCGCCGACGGGGCCTTCGACGTCATCGAGACGCTGCTTCCGAAGCGCTACCGCGGCGACGGCCCGCCCACGGTGGCCGTCCAGGGCTTCGGCAACGCGGGCGCCACCCTGGCCTCGCTGCTGTTCGACGCCGGCTATCGGGTCGTGGCCGTCAGCGACTCGAAAGGGGGCATCCACGCCCCCGAGGGACTGCACATACCCAGCGTGCGCAAGGTCAAGGAGGAGGCCGCCGAGCTGGAGGCGGTCTACTGCGACGGCAGCGTGTGCGACCTGGTCGAACACGAGCGTCTCGACGCCGGCGAGCTGCTCGAGCTCGACGTCGACGTGCTGGTGCCGGCGGCGCTGGAGAACGCCGTCACCGAGGCCAACGCCGGCGCGGTCGGAGCCAAGGTGGTGTTCGAGGTCGCCAACGGCCCACTGACCCCCCAAGCCGACGACATCCTGGCCGATCGAGGGGTGTGGGTGGTGCCCGACATCCTCACCAACGCCGGGGGAGTGACCGTCAGCTACTTCGAATGGGTGCAGAACCGCGCCGGCCTGTACTGGTCGGCCGACGAGGTCCGCGGCCGGCTCAGGGACCGTATGACCGCCCAGGCCGAGCGGGTCTGGACGATCGCCGAGGACGGCGACATGACGCTGCGCACCGCCGCCTACGTCCACGCGCTGCGGCGCCTGGGGGAGGCGATCGACGCCAAGGGGTCGGCCGAGACCTTCCGCGCGCGGCGCTAGGCGGGCAGCGTCGAGCTGGCCGGCGCCATGGACAGCGCCCACCGGGCCGGCGTTCTGCACTGCGACATCAAGCCGAGAACGTGCTCACGCCGACGGTGTGGGCGGCCTCGACGGAGGCGGTCACGTCTGCGCCAGGAGACGGTCGACCTCCTCGGCGAACGCCAGCGCGCTCGGGGGGCGCTCGGCGGGGTTCCGGTCGAGGCAGGCGCCGATGAGCGCCGCCTCGCCCGGCCGCCGCGACGGGTCCGGGCGCGGGGCCTCGTTGAGCACCGTGCGCACCACAGAGAGGGGGTCGGCCGGCGGTTCCCCGTAGATCGACCTGCCGGTCAGCGCCCAGTGCAGCGTCGCCCCCAGCCCCCACACGTCGAACGCCGGCGAGGGCGGGGCGCCGTGGATCTGCTGGGGATCGATGAACTCGACCGACTGGACCGAGCCCATTGCGGACACGGTCTGGCCCGGCGACAGGATGTGGGTGAGGTCGAGGTCGGACAGCTTGGCACCGTCCTCGTCGAGCAGGATGTTGGAGGGCTTGATGTCGCGGTGCACGATCGGGGGGCTGGCCTCGTGCAGCGCGTGAGCGCCGCGCGCCGCGTCCGCCATGGCGCCGAGAGTCTCGGCGCGAGACAGCTCGCGGGCCGGGGCCGCCAGCGACCCCAGCGGGTGGTACTCCACCGCGTAGAAGTAGGCGGTCCCCTGCTGACCGGAGTCGAGCAGGGTCACCAGGTACGGTGAGCGCACCGAGGAGAAGATCCGCAGCTCGTGGGTCAGGGACTGCCGGGCGTCGGTGGCGATGCCCGTCAGCACCTTCACCGCCACATGCTCGCCGGGAGCGTCGACGCGAGCCGGTGGGACCGCCAGGTAGTAGTGGCCTTGCGCTCCTCCGCCGAGAAAGCGCACGAACGTGTAGTCGGCGATTCCCTCCAGCCGAGCCGGCTCTGACGCTGCCTGTGGCCCCAAGTGCCTTCTCCTCGTGTGCGGACGTGCCTGACGGCTGTCCGGGGACGGCCACAGAGTGTAGGAGAAGCCCGGGCTGCTGGCGGACCGAGGTGGCGGATCGGTGAGACTTGAGGACCTGTGTGTGGCGCCCGGCCTGCACCGGTCCGTCAGCGGACGCAGGCGCGACCGGCCGGCAGTGCTCAACGGACTCATACTGCCACGCAGCTCCGGAGCCGTCGAAGGCAACGTCCTACCGCATGAAAATGATCAAGAGGCAGAGATACCGTCGAGCCGGATTCGACGTTGCGCAACGCATCCTCCTCGCCGCATGGGCACCTGGGCCGAATTGATCAGGAAGTGGGCGCATGCAAACCTCACGGCAGGCTTCCTCGCCTGCCGGGCGATGCTGCACAATGATCCTCCCAACCTGGACGACTTCGGAGGGGCCGCGGTGAGGAAGGTCATCTTGATGATGTCGGTGTCTCTTGATGGCTTCATCGAGGGGCCGGACCGTGAGCTCGATTGGCCCATGGTCGACGACGAGCTGCACGGCCACTTCAACGAGCAGCTCAGCGCGATGGGCGCCTTCCTGAGCGGACGTGTCACCTATGAGCTGATGGCCGGATTCTGGCCGACAGCCGACACGGACCCCTCGAGCACCGGTCCCATGGTCGAGTTCGCCCGCATCTGGCGGGACACGCCCAAGATCGTGTTCTCCAGGACCCTGGAGCGGGCCGACTGGAACACCACCGTGGTCCGAGACGTCGTCGCCGACCAGGTCTTGGAGCTCAAGGCACAGCCCGGCGGAGACCTGGTGCTCGGCGGGGCCGACATCGCCGCAGCCTTCATGCGACACGACCTGATCGACGAGTACCGGCTCTATGTCCACCCCGTCGTCATCGGACAGGGCAAGCCCCTGTTCCAGGCATCAGACACCAAGATCACCCTCCAGCTCGCCGAGACCCGGACCTTCGGCAACGGAGTCGTCCTCCTGCGCTACCAGCGCCCTGACACACACCGTACGGAAACGAGCGTGCCCCCCTGATCCGGCGGGTCGGAGGCACCGGGCGCGGCCGACGACGTCTGACCCGGTCAGGGATCGTCGACGACGCCCAGCAGCCGGTCGGGGGACACCGCGTCGGTCAGCCACACCCCGTCGGCGGCGCGCAGGAAGGTCGCGCCACCGGCCACCATGGCGGCGGCGTCGACCGCCAGGACAGCCGGTCGGCCGTGGCGGGCCCCGACCCGACGAGCGGTCGCGATGTCCTCGGACAGATGGACGTGGCGCCGGCCCATGGGCGCCAGGCCGCGGGCCAGGATCGCGTCGACCGCGGCCGCCGCCGTGCCGTGGTAGAGCACGGAGGGCGGGTCGGCCGCCGCGTGGCGGAGGTCGACCGCGACGCTGTGGCCGTAACGGGCCCGGACCCGGGTGGCGTCCCCGCTGAGCTCGAAACGGGGCTTGTCGCCCTCGGCCACGACTTGGCGCAGCTCGGCCCGGCTGATCCTCACCCCACGGCGCGCCAGGGCGTCCAGCAGCGCGTCGACGTCGGCCCACCCGCCCGCGTCCAGCGCGATGCCCACAGCGTCGGGACGGTGGCGCAGGTAGCGCGCGAGCGTCTTGGACAGCTTGACCCGCCGCCGCGCATCCATCGCCGGCACGCGACGCGGTCGCTGTTCGGCGCCGGGTTCGCTCACGGGCGACACGGTAGCGGCGGGCGGCTATGGTTGCCCCCCTGCAAGGATCGGGCTCCCACCGCCGGCGGGGGGCGCGGCACGAGGAGGGGTGGTAGCGGTGCGAGCCCCTGACCGGATGCGGCCGCCGGCGGCCCGGCCGGCGCTGCCCCCGGCTGTGCCTGCCACCGGGCGCTCCAACGGCTGGGCCGGGGCGGTGCTCGGCACCGGCGTGGCCCTCGCGGTGGTCCTGCACCTGCAGGCCGACTTCCGCTTCCCGGTGCCCTGGATCGACGAAGCCCACTTCCTCACCCCGGCGCTCAACCTCGCCCGGCATCTGACCCTGGATGCTGCTCAGCTCAACGCCCCCGAGGGCGTCTACTGGATGCCCGACGGCTACGCCGCCGTGCTGGCGGCCGCCTTCACGCTGCTGCCCGACACCCTGGCCGTGGGCCGGTGGGTGAGCCTGGCGCTGACCCTCGTGTTCGCCGGCTGTCTGCACGCGGCGACCGCCAGCCTCGGCGGCTCGCGGCTGCTGGCGGCGGCCGCCATCGGGACCTGGCTGGTGTCGCCCCGGGTGGTGATGATGGCCAACCTGTCGCGCATGGAGCCGCTGGTGCTGGCACTCGCCGGCGTGGCGCTACTGCTGGCGGCCCGCCGGCGCTGGACCGCTGCGCTCGCGGTGGCCGCACTCAGCCCGCTTGCCCACCCGATGGGGCTGCTCGTGTGCGCGGCGTTCGCCGCTGCCGTGCTACTCAACCGGGCCCACCTGCGGGCGGTGGGCCTGCGGCCGGGCACGGGCGAGCGGGCGCTGCTGGCCGTCGTGGCGCTGGCATGGCTGGCCGAAGCCGCCCACTTCCTCTCCCACCTGGAACTGCTGGGCGACGACCTGCGCCTGCAGATCGAACGCAAACAGGGGCGTTCCCTCGTGCCCAGCATCGCCGAGGGCGCGACGATGGGGATCGGCGGGGCCGGCGCGGTCAGCGCCACCCGGGCGGCCTCGCGTTTGGGGCCCGACCGCGCCGCGGCGGCCAGCCTCACCTTGCTGCTGGCCGCAGCGTTCGCCGTGCTGACCAGCGTCGGCAACATGATGTGGTATCGGGTGCTGGGCGTGGAGACGGCCCTGCTGCTGATCGTGGTCGCCTCCGCCGTCGCCCTGCCGGCGTGGCGCCCCCGTCCACGCTGGTCGGCGCCAGGCGGGCTGCGGGGGATGGCCGCGGTAGCCGCCGTTGTGGTCGCCGCGGCCGCGACGACGGTGCTGCCGGTGTTCGGCATGCGCGTCACCGACGGGACCAGGGGCGAATGGGCCCGGTTCGCCGACACGGCGTCGTCGCGGCTACACGAGTGGGACCGAGGCCTGGACGCCCCGGCCGTGGTCGCCGTGGTGGGCAACACCGCGATCGGTTTTCCGCTGGCGCAGGAGCGCTGGCGTCACCTGCGGTTCGTCACCTCAACGCCGGTCGCCCCGCTGGCACCCGAGCAGGTCGACTACCTGCTGTCACCCGACGGGCTGCGGCGGGACGGGCGTGCGGTCGTCGGCCGCCTGCGGCCCGGCGAGCACGTGTTCGACCTCGTCTCCGAGCAGGCCACCTTCCAGCTGCACCTGTACCGGCGCGTCCCCTGAGGTCGGCGTTAGCGGCGCGGGCTGAAGGGGAAGGCCGCGTCCAGTAGGCGCCGAACGAGGACCCCGTATGGACGTCGACACCGCACGACGACGGCTCACCGAAGAACGCGACCGGCTGCGGCGCATCCGCGACGATCAGTTGACCGCAGAGCCCGACCCGGTCACCGGCGTCGAGCCCGACCTCACCTCACCCGACGCCCACATCGCCGACTCGGCCAGCGAGACCTTCGAGCGCGAGAAGGACCTGTCGATCGGCGAGCACGCCGAGACCTCCCTGACGGAGGTGGAGGCGGCGCTGCAGCGGCTCGAGCAGGGCAGCTACGGACGCTGCGAGATCTGCGGCCAGCCGATCCCCGACGAGCGTCTGGAAGTCGTCCCGGCCACCCGCTTCTGCCTGGCTCACCAGGGCGAGGTGGAACGCCGGGCCGGGCCCTCGGGCGACAGCCGCTGACCGACTGCGTCCGGACCTGTCAGTCCCCGCCCGAGCGGGTGGAGGATCGCCGGCGGCGGACCTGTCCGGGGTCCTCCCGCCAGCCGCCGTGGGAGGCGCAGGTCGTGTCGGGGTTGTAGCGCGACAGCCGCGAGTTGCAGCCTGGATGCTGACAGCGTCGCCCGATGGCGAACTGCTGCAGGCGCTTGCCCGCGCCCAGCAGCATGGCTCGTTCCGTGCGGCGCCGGGGCGTTGCTCCGTGTTCGGTCATCGCGTCTCCGTGCCGGCAACGATAGGGACGTGCCGACGGGGACACGGTCGACCCGGGGCAAGGGTAGTACGAGTTCCGTTCCCGGCCAACCGACGCCGCTGCGCCAGCGCCCGCGGACAGCGACGGATCGACGACTGCGGGATCTGCCACCCGCGCCGGCATGGTCCGGCCGGGTGTCAAGGGAGACCGCCGGTCCTCACCCGTCCCGCGTGCGCCCGGCGACCGACCCAGAACCCGCCCTTCTGGGCCCCCGCTGGCGGGTCCCCGGTGCGCCCGGGTGAGGAGCGGCAGTGCCCCTGACCGCAGCGCGTACTCTGCCTCCCGGCCCATCCCGGCTCATCGTCAACATTGATGATTTCCGCGGCGCGGTCGCTCGTCCGCCAACCGGGTCCGATGCTGCGGCGGGCCACGCGGCGCCGCACTCGACCGAGGTTTTTCAGGGGCAGCCACGGCTACTTTTCTAGGTATCATGCCGTCCATGTCGCGGCCGGGACGGTCTTGGGGAGCCGGGTTGCCAGTCACGTTGAGCACGCTGGCGGTGGCTGCCGGCCTGCTGCTGCTGCTGCCGCTCGCGGGCCTGGTGCTGCGCACTCCTTGGGCGCGGCTGGCGATGCTGCTGGCAGATCCCGTGGTAGGAGCCGCCCTGCGCTTGTCGCTCGTGGCGTCGCTGGGCGCGCTGGCGCTGTCGACCGTGCTGGGCGTGCCCCTGGCCTGGGTGCTGGCCCGCGGGGACTTCCCCGGCAAGGCCCTGCTGCGCGCGCTGTGTCTCCTGCCGATGGTCCTGCCGCCGGTGGTCGCCGGGGTGGCGCTGCTGCTGGTCTTCGGCCGGCGCGGCCTGGTCGGCGGGCCGCTGGCCGAGCTCACCGGGCTGACGTTGCCGTACTCCCCGGCCGGGGTGGTCCTGGCCGAGGCCTTCGTGGCAATGCCGTTTCTGGTGGTCACCGTCGAGGCCGGACTGCGGGCCGTTGACCGCGGCTTCGAGGACGCCGCCGCCACGCTGGGGGCCGACCGCTGGCGCACCTTCCGGTGGGTCACCGTGCCTCTGGTCGCCCGATCGTTGGGGGCGGGCATGGCGCTGTCGTGGGCTCGGGCGCTGGGCGAGTTCGGTGCCACGATCACGTTCGCCGGCAACCTGCCGGGGCGCACGCAGACCATGCCCTTGGCGGTGTACCTGCAGCTGGACACCGACCCGGAGACGGCCTACCTGCTCAGCCTGCTGCTGCTCGGCGTCTCGGTGGCGGTCCTCGTCGCCTTGCGCGGCGGCTACCGGGCGGCGGCGCCGTGACCCTGGCGGCCGACGTCCGGCTGCGTCTCGGCACTCTCCAACTCGACGCGTCCCTGCGGGTCACCAGCGGCGAGATCGTCGCTGTCGTGGGCCCCAACGGGGCGGGCAAGACCACGCTGCTGCGGGCGCTCGCGGGTCTGGTGCCGCTCGCAGGCGGGCGCGTCGAACTGGAGGGCCGAACGTGGGAGGACCCCAGCCGCGGGCTGCGGGTGCCGCCCGAGCGGCGCCCTGTCGGGGTGGTGTTCCAGGACCGCCTGCTGTTCCCCCACCTGTCGGTGGTGGACAACGTCGCCTTCGGACTGCGCGCCTGGGGGATGCGCCGACGGGCAGCCCATCGCCGGGCGATGGACTGGCTGGAGCGGGTCGGCCTGGCGGGCGTGGCCCGGGCCAGGCCCCGGGCCCTGTCGGGAGGGCAGGCGCAGCGTGTCGCGCTGGCCCGAGCTCTGGCCCCCGCCCCGGCGCTGCTGTTGTTGGACGAGCCCCTGGCCTCCCTCGACGTCGAGGCACGCCGGTCGATCCGCCACCAGCTGCGCACCCACCTGGACGCCTTCCGCGGACCGTGCCTGCTGGTCACCCATGACCCCCTGGACGCCGCCACCCTGGCTGGCCGCCTGACGGTGCTGGAGTCCGGCAGGGTTACCCAGAGCGGCACCGTCGAGGAGGTCACCCGCCGCCCGCGCAGCGACTGGATCGCCGAGCTGGCCGGCGTCAATCTCTACCGCGGGTGGGGCCGCGAGGGCCGGGTCGAGTTCGGCGCCGGGGCCGCGCTGGTGGCCCCCGAGCGCGTCGACGGCGAGGTGTTCGCGGTCATCCGTCCCCAAGCGGTCGCGCTGCACCGCAGCCGTCCGCACGGCACCCCACGCAACGTGTGGTCCGGCCAGGTGGCGACGGTCGACGGCCGCGGCGACCGGATGCGCGTCCGCGTCGATGGGGCCCTGCCCATCGTCGCCGAGGTCACACCGGCGGCCGTTGCCGAGCTCGACCTGGGGCGCGGCGGGCCGGTATGGGTGTCGGTCAAGGCCACCGAGGTCGACCTGTACCCGGTCTGAGCCGGGGCAGTGTCGAAAGTACCGTGGCCTGGTCGGGTAGCCGCACCCGATGGGTAGGTGTGGACCATGAGCGAGATCACGGTCACCGCGCAGGGCCCCGCCGAGTTCGACGTCCAGGTGCAGGACGGCGGCCAGTCAAGCAGTCATCGGGTCACGGTACCCGACGCGCTGGTCGACGAGCTGCAGTTGCAGGACGTGGACAACGAGACTCTGGTCAAGGAGTCGTTCGCGTTCCTGCTCGAACGCGAGCCGGCGTCGTCGATCATGCGGGAGTTCTCCCTCGACGAGATCCGCCGGTACTTCCCCGAGTACCCCGACGAGATCCGCCAGCGCCTGGCCTGACGGGCCCCGACCGGTCGCAGCCGCGCGCGGGTGCGAAGCCTCAGTCCGCCCGCTCCCAGTCCTGGCAGCCTCTGGTCACGAAAAGGCTACCGGTCTGGATCACCGCCACAGCCGGTCCGTAGCCGGCGTGGCCTTCGATGCTGCCAACGTCTCCGGGCCTGCCCGAGGCCCACGAGCACACGCCGAAGCCTCCGCTGGCAGGCCCGGGGCTCCTGTAGGTGCCAGGTTCCACGTCGATGCCGCCCTCGAAGAAGCTCGGGTCCGACTCGGACTCGCCAGGGACCGGCTGCGCGGCCGTAGTGCCGGCCTGAAACTCGTGTGCTTGGGACGCCGGGTCGTGGACGGCAACTTCTCTGGCCGACAGGTCGGCTTCCCACGTGGCGAGGCTGGCCGCCCGCAGTGCCATGTCGGCGCGCAGTTCCCGCGCCCGCAGCTCGGCCTCCTCCAGCCTGGCCCGCTCGATGCGCAGGTCGCTGAGCAGACGGGGGACGTCTCGGGTCGTGACGGCGTAGGTGTAGCCGCCCAGCACGTAGCCCACTCCAGCCGCAAGCAGCAGCCACAGAAAGCCACGGAGCCGGCGACCCGCTGTTTGCGCCGCCGGGGCTGTCTCCGGTTGCGCCATCATCCGCCTGCCTTCCGTCCGGACCCGGCTGCCGGTCACTTCCCCCAGAACCAGACTGCCAGTCGGACCAGACCGACTTCTGCCGCCACAAGAAGGCGGGGCCCGGTGGTGAGCTGAGCGTTCTCCGACGTTGCCGCGGTGCTGCTACCACTCCAGACGGTCTGGATCTCGTCGACGAGGGACTGCGGGGCGATGGCGGCCTCCCCCCCGCGGAGGATCATGCCCTCCCCGCCATGGCCCGCCTCGCCGTGACCACGGGCTGAAAGAAGCCGGTCTCGGCCGGTTCGTGCCAGGTGGGCGAGCCCCAACCACCGCCGAGGAGAGCCCGCTCGATTGCCGACCGGGTCAAGGCCCAGTACGCCGTCACTCGACGCGTCACTCTCCAGCCGTCGCCCTGCCCCACGAGTTGAAAATGTTCCAGGTCGTAGTGCTCGCCATCGGCATGCCAATCCCACAACTGGAACGTGATGGCTCGCCCCTCGGGAGTCTGCGTGAACGATGGCGCCGTCGACCGAGGGCGCGACTCCAGAAGACGGTCGTAGTCGCGGACTGTCACGATGAGGACCCCGCCAGGTCGGGTCACGGACGCCATCGAGTTGCACGCGGCGTTGAGGCTGTCAGCATCAAGCAGGTGCGGCAGCGAATTGTCAGCGCACACGATGGCGTCGAACGAACCCGGTCGAAATGGCAACCGGCGCATGTCGGCAGCCAGAAAGCCACCCGCCAGGTAGCGCAACTTCGCTTCCACGGCCGCACGTTGGACAGCGCGGACACTGAGATCGGAAGCGATCACCTGATGACCGCGGCGCAGCAGTCCCAACGTCTGTGTGCCAATGCCGCACGAACAGTCGAGCAGTTTCGTCGGACCTGGACCGAGGGTGCCGCGCAGCAGCCGGTCAAGCGCATGCGCCTGACGCTCTACACTGCGCTCCCAATCGGCGTAGATGAAGTCATACGTGTCGACGAGATCATCGTAGAAATCCCTGACCGAGTCCGCACCCACGACCGCTATCGTGCCTCGATCTGCAGCTGTCGACAACACAGCAAGGGCGTTCGAGTCTCACCCCAGCCTGCCAGGCCATCTCGCCCGTCCTCGCGCCTTCCCGGGCAGGCGCGAGTTCGGAAGCAACCCCAGCGGGCAACTGAGCGTCAGAAGGGTAGTCCGAGAGCGAGGGAGCTGGACGCCATGAGTGTCCGATCAAGCCTGCTGGCCGCCACCATCCTGCTGGTGGCGATCCTGACGGCATGCGGTCGCGGCGAGCCGACAGGGTCCCCTCCCGCAACCACGTCCGCTCCGGTGCCCATCTCGCCCTCTCCGACCGCCGCCCCGACGGCGCACACGGCGCCAAGTACGAGTGCTCCACATGCCGACAGCACCCCGGCGACGGGACAGCCACCGTTCGTCGCGGACACCCGACCCGATACCGGTGAGGCCGAGGGACCGGGGCCGACCTCGGTGGCAGAGGTCGTCACCGCCGGTCACGGCGAGGGCTTTGACCGGGTCGTCTTCGACATTGTCGGCGACGGCTTCGCCGGCTGGGATGTGCGCTACGTCGACGCGGCGACGTCCCAGGGCTCGGGCGCTCCGGTCGCGGTGGCGGGCGAAGCGGTGTTACAGGTGCGCCTGAACAACATCGGCTACCCCGCTGATGTGAACGGGCCGACGTACGACGGTCCCGACCGGATCCGGCCCCACGACACCACTGCGATCCGCGAGATCGTCAACGACACGATCTACGAGGGCGAGCACGTCTTCTTCATCGGGGTCGCCGACGAGCTTCCGTTCCGCGTGTTCCGCCTCGACGGCCCACAGCGTGTGGTGGTGGACGTCCGACATCGGCGGTAGTCCGCAGGCGGGTCACCCTGGCCACTCCGTCCTGGCTGCCCGCGCAGGCCGCGTCGCTGCGGCCGTGGTGCTCATATCGCTGGCGCTGATCGCCACCACGCGGGGGTGGTCGTCGACCTGGCGGTCAGCCGCTTGGGCAACCTAGGTCAGGCTGACTTCCTCGACCGACATCACCGGCACCTCGACGTCCAGGTTGGCCTGGCAGACGGAGCGGTTCTTCGGGTCGGGATCGCGGTCGTCCTTGCTGACGTAGGCCGTGGCGATGACCCAGAGGGCGAAGTTGGAGCCGCTCGAGCCGATGAAGATCAGCCCGGGGTCGCTGCTCGGGTAGGGGCCCGACTCGCTCACACGAGACATCTGGGAGCCCTCGGTCATGGACCTCGACCACAGCCCGATGCGGCGCTGGAGGTACGTCTCGAACGTCCCGTCGACCGGGTCCTGCCGCTGCGCGACCAGACGCAGCTGCCCGTGTGTCCAGACTCGGGACCAGGGCACGTTGGAGCCGACGACCGGCGTGTCGAGGTGGTATCCCCACGTGTAGCTGAGCTCCGGGCGCAGCGTGAGCCGGGAGAGCTGGTGCTTCGGCCGCACCTCGATGCCAACCGCGGCCTGCGCATGCCCACCGGCGGCGCTGGTGTTCGAGGGCACGAGGTTGATCACGTGCAGGCGGCCGGTCGCGGCCGAGGCCCACTTTGACTGCGCCAGCCCGGGCGCGTCCGCGCTGGTCCACTCCAGGCTGTAGCGCTGTTCCCGGGGCACCCACGATGGGCGGGCGTCGGACGGGATGTACAGGTCCTTCGGGAACAGCTCGGGCTCCAGATCGATGCCCGCGAACAGGCGCGCGTGCGGGCTGGGGTGGCGATCCATGACGTGCTGCCCCAGCGCAGAGAGTGTTTCCTCCCGGCGCCGCTCCCGCTCCGCCGGCTGGAGCCGGCCGTCGATCGCCTCCCGCTCGATGCGGTGAAGATCACTCAGATACCGCTGGTAGGTCTCGTCCGGCTCGTCGAGTCGGTCCAGCGCCGCCGCCGGCCCCTCGGGTCGCCCGGGCTCCCCTACGGCCCGGTCGTGTTCGGCCATAACCCCTCCTGACTACGCCGCGAAAGCAACCAGGACCGTTGCCGGCAGGTCCTCTCGGCTGACTGCGGGCACCGTACAAGACCGCCGGTCGGCCACCCAGGCAAAGGGCCGCAGACACACGTTCCCAGGCGCGGCCGAGCATCCGTACGTTCGCCGTCGCGCTCGCCGGGGCGCTTGCGGGCCTCGTGTGGCTCCAGCTCATCGTGCGCAAGCACCCATCGCGCCGCCGCCGGCGTCCAGACCTGCCGGCAGACGGGCATGCCGAGTCGGGTCGGAGGGTTCCTCCCCCTGCCCAGGTGAACGTCGGCCGGCGCCTCAGGCTCCCGACGCGTGGGCGTCGGATTTCGCCGCCGCGGTGCCGACAGTCGACAGGCCGGTCAGGCGGCGGGCCGGGCCAGTGCGGCTACTGGTTTAGGTGTGCACCCGATGGTAGAGAGCCGCGCTATCCGTACGTGTGGATTGGCGCCGGAATGGGGCCGGGAACGGAATGCTCGGGACTCCTGCAGGTCTCAGCACGGCCGCGAGCGTCTGGAGCAACAGCTCTGCCTTCGACTTGGCAACCGAGCAGCTCCCTGGTTCCAAGGGGACTTCCCAGTCGCACCGCGGCGACTGTCAGCTCCGTGCCTTCCGGGCAGCCCCAACCCATAGGCCCTCCTTCCAGCAGCCGCCCCGGGCGACCGACAAACGCCGTGATCACCACCGCTGACTGATCCTCTTCCAACTCGACATGGTGGAGCCGCTCACCACAAGTGGCATGCTCGGCAGCAAGAACAACGGTGTACCCATCATCGCGCGTCTCGGCCAGCTTCCAGTCCACGCGTTCGAGTTGCGGCCCCAACATCCCGCGTACGGGAATCCACACGACGAGAACGAGAACAACGAGGCTGCCGAGCACGCTTGCCACCAAGAGCCAGCCTGGGGCAACACGTTCGTCGCGCTTCACGGCTTCTGCATGGCGCTCGGCACCGGCTCGAGTGCACGATAGCAGAGGGTGGTCGGCACGCCCCGGGCCCGCGCCGCAGTGACCTCACGGCGCCAGCGGGGGCTTGCTGGTCGACGTGTGGGCGGGCACTCTTCGCAGATGTTTCGCGACCGCAACGTCCGCGGCGTTGTGCTCGCCCGCCTCGTTTCCGCCAGCGGCGTCGAGGCCAGTTTCTTCCTGGGCCTGTGGGGCAAGGCCGCCTTCGAGTTCCAAGGCTCACCAGGTGATCTGGCAGCAATGGCCGCGCTGATCGCGCTGGGCTCGATCGTCGGCAACGTGGCGGCCGGCATGCTCGTGGACCGCAACGACGCCCGGCGCGTGCTGATCGCTGCCGAGGCGGTGTTCGTGCCGGCAACGCTGGCGCTGGCCCTGGCCGGCTCCATGCCGCAGCTGCTGGCACTGGGACTTGTGTCGTGGACTGCTGCCGGCGTGATCGAGACAGCCCTGAGCTCGATGCCGCCGGCGCTGGTCGACGGCGAGGAGGCGCTGCAGGCCGTCAACGCCAGGCTGGAGTCGGCCGGCTGGCTGGCGCTTGTCGCGGGGCCAGCGCTCGGCGCGGCGCTGGTGACCGTCACCGACATCGACGCCGTGTTCGTTTTCGACGCCGCCACCTCCGTCGCTGCTCTGGCGCTGCTGCGGGGCGTGCGCCTGCGGGCGCCCGAAGCGGCCGAGGCCCCCACGGCCAGCTTCGCCGAGGTGCGCGCTGGCCTGGCCTACTCCTACACTCACCGTCCCATCGCCATGGTGATGTGCCTGGGGAGCCTGTCGTGGCTGGCATTCGGGGTGTTCATCGCGCTGGAGCCGCTGTACTTCCGAGACGTCCTTGGCACGGGCCCGGAGACGGTCGGCTGGGTCAACGCGCTGTTCGGCATGGGCCTGTTCGCGGGTTCGACGTTGCTCGAGCGGACGGCGGCGCGCTGGCCGGGCTTCCAGGTCGCCATCGCCCTGTCGGTGGGAGCCGGCCTGGGCTCCATGCTCTACGCCGGCACAGCGTCGCTGGCGTGGGTCGCCGTCGGCGCCGTCGCCTGGTCGCTGCCGCTGGGGGCGCTGCTGCCGCTGCTGCGCACGCTCGCCCAGCGTGAGACCCGACCCGGCATGGTCGGCCGAGTCATGGGGGCTATCACCATGCAGCAGAACGCCTCGTCGGTGCTGCCGCTGGCCTTCGCTCCCTGGGCCGCAGCCGCATTCGGTGTCCAGGGGGTGCTGGTAGCAAGCGGTGGCGTCGTCGCGGTCGGTGCCCCGCTGGTGATGGGAATCGGGCGCCGGCTCGACGTCGCGAGCGCGGCGATGCGGAGAACCAACGTCCCACCGCCGCCGGAGGAACCCGCGACCGTGCCGCAGGCCGACCGGCGGCCGGCCACCTCCTAGCGAGTACGGGCGCCGCGCGCCGGACCTTCTCGAGTCGGATCTTCGACCGCACCGAGGTGAGCAGCCGGGAACTCGTCTCCAGGGTGTACTGCGCTGGCTACGACGACGTGGTACACGCCAACGGGCTCCGCCCCGCTGCCATCGACCACGGCGACCGACGACTGCGTGTTCGTACGGGTTGCCGCTGGCGGGCGCTCGAGAATTTGAACCTCTGACCTTCTTCCGCGCTGCGGGGCCACCGCCACCACAGGCCGTCCAAGGGGGACAGCGGCACAGCAGGCGCCAGCGGGCGGGGATCAGCCGGCGTGGGCTGGCGGGCTCGCCGCGCCGGGGCTGGTAGGCGGCCTCGTCCCCAGTCCCTCCGCGCTGATCGTGCTGCTCGGCGGGGTGGCGCTCGGGCGGACCTGGTTCGGCCTGACGCTGGTGCTGGCCTATGGGGTGGGCATGGCCGTCAGCCTCGTTGGCGCAGGCTTGCTGCTGTTGCGAGTCATCGCCCGGCTCGGACACCGCGCGGCGCTCCGCGACCGGTTCCGCCTGACGGCAGCCCTCCGGGCCCCTGCCGATCGTGACCTCGGCGCTGATCGTCGCCGGCGGTGGGTGCTCGACGCGGACATCCGCGACTTTTTCATCAGCCTTGATCGGGCCTGGCTGGGGAAGCCCTCGAGCACCGGATTGCGGACCGACGGGTCCTGCGCCTGATCGGCAAGTGGTTGGGGGC
>DASZOD010000333.1:0-9182 GCA_035550935.1 Egibacteraceae bacterium
GTGCCGGCCCGGCCCCGGGGTCCTGCCGTCGGCAGCGGCCGTGGCACCCGGTCGCTACCGTCTGCTCGTCGCCGACGGCAACGCCGTCGAGGCCGGGCTCGTCGAGAGCCTGCAGGTCGTGCCGGTGGCCGACCTGGCCGAGGCGGTCGCTGTCCTGCGCGGAGAGCTGGCCGCCCGGCAGCTGCCCGCCGCGCCGAGCGCGGCCGGCGACACCGGCGGGGCCGACCTGTCTGAAGTGCGTGGCCAGGTCGAGGCCCGCCGAGCTCTGGAACTTGCTGCGGCAGGCGGTCACCACCTGCTGCTGCTGGGGCCACCCGGCTGCGGCAAGTCGATGCTCGCGCGTCGGCTGCCCACGATCCTGCCCCCGCTGAACCGCGGCCAGGCCCTCGAGCTGGCCGCCGTCCGCTCGGTCGCGGGTCTGCTGCGACCCGGCGTGGGCCTGGACCGCCGCCCCCCGTTTCGCGCCCCCCACCACGGTGTCTCCACGGCGGCCATGCTCGGTGGTGGCAGTGCCGTCGCCCGCCCGGGCGAGCTCAGCCTGGCGCACCGCGGGGTGCTGTTCCTCGACGAGCTGTTCGAGTGGCCGCGCGCGGTCCTGGAAGCCCTGCGCGAGCCACTGGAGGAAGGCATGGTACGGGTGGCGCGGGCGAAGGCCACGGTCGTGTACCCGGCCCGGGTGCAGCTGGTGTGTGCCGCCAACCCGTGCCCCTGCGGCGGCGGCAGGGACTGCGAATGCGCCGACGAGTCGGTGTGGGCGTACCGGTCGCGGCTGTCGGGCCCGCTGGCCGACCGTCTCGACCTGGCGCCCACGGTCATGCCGCTGACCGCGGCGCAGCTGCTGTCGAGCGGGTCGGGGGAACCCAGCGCCGCGGTGGCCGCTCGGGTCGCCGCCGCCCGCGCCATGGCCGAGGCACGGTGGGGGCCTGGCGTCGCCAACGTTGAAGCCCCGCCGGGGGCCCTCCGGCGCACCGCACACTTCGCCGCGCTGCGGACCCTGGCCGACGCTGTCGACGCCGGCGCCCTGACGGGCCGGGGCTACGATCGGGCCCTGCGGGTCGCGCGCACCTGCGCCGACCTGGAAGGCGCCGAGCTGGTCTGCCGCGAGCACGTCCTGGAGGCGCAGGCCCACCGCTTGGCCCTGCGCCAGTGCGCGGCGCCCGGCGGGCGCCCTGGGGTGAGGGCGAGCGCGGCGCGGGCGCCGGCGGGTGGGGATCCAGATGGGGTGAGGGCGAGCGCGGCGCGGTCGCCGACCGCCGCCGACCGGCCATGAGCCGAACCGGGATGCCCGGCTGGGCGGCCGCCCTGTCGGCCGGCGCACCTGCTGACCTCGTCGCCCGGGTTCTCGCGCTCGCGGTCGGGGGCGCCGCCCGAGCTGAGCGGGTCCGCCGGGTCCTGGCCGCCCGGCTGGAGGCCGGCGCGCCGACCGATGCCGACGCGCTGCTGCGGGCGCTGGAGGACGCCAGCCGCCGGGCCGCCCCCCCGGCCGTCGACGCCGCCGCGGCTGCCCTGCTGTCGCTGGGGGCCCGGGTACTCGTCGTCGGCAACCCCGGCTATCCGCTGCGGCTGGCGGCGGCCTGGCCCGAGCTGGGGGCGCCGCTGTGGCTTGCGGCGCGCAGCGCCGACGGCCGGCTGGCCGACGGGCCGGCGGTGGCGGTGGTCGGCACCCGACGCCCCAGCCTCGACGGCCTGCGCACCGCCCATCGGCTCGGCCGGCTGCTGGCGGGTCACGGCGTGGTGGTGGTCTCGGGCCTGGCCCGGGGCATCGACCAGGCCGCACACCGGGGGGCGCTGGACGCGGGCGGCGCCACGATCGCGGTCCTGGGTGCCGGACTTGACGTCGACTACCCGGCGGGCAGCGCCCGTCTGCGCGCTGCGGTGGCCGCTGCCGGAGGCGTCGTCAGCGAGCATCTGCCCGGGACCCCGCCTCGACCGGGCCACTTCCTCTGGCGCAACCGCATCATCAGCGGGCTGGCGGACGCCACCGTCGTGGTCGAGGGTCGCCAGCGAAGCGGAGCCCTGCAGACCGCCCGGCTGGCTGCCGCTCAGGGTCGGGAGGTGCTGGCCGTGCCCGGCTCGTTGAGCACTCCCACCAGCCGCGCGCCGCTGGACCTCATCCGCGACGGCGCGCGGCCGGTGACCCGCCTGGAGGATGTCCTCGACGCGGTCGGCGTGGCCTGGTCGCCGGCGGCCGAGGACGAAGACAGCCCAGCCCGCGACTTGAACCCGACCGCCGCGGCGGTCCTCGACCTGCTCGGCTCAGTGCCCACCACGGCCGGAGCGCTGGCCGACCGCACTGGTTTCGGCGTCGGTCAGGTGCTGGCGGCCCTCGGCGAACTCACCGTCCGAGGCCTGGCCGAGGCCACCCCGGGCGGGATCGTCCGTATCCTGCTGAGCCACGCCAGCGATCGGGGTGTGACGGCTAGTAGCCGACGGCGTTCTTGATCTCGGTGGCGAGCGCCGGGCCTACGCCCTTGACCTCGGCGAGATCCTCGACGCTGGCCGCCTTGATCTCCTCCAGCGATTGGAACCGCTGGAGCACAGCCTGCTGCTTGGCCGGCCCCACGCCCTTGACCTGCGAGAGCGCCTCCTGCGCCTTGCCCGTCGCCTTGCGCGACGACGCCTGTGCGGCCTGACGGGCCTGCTGAGCTTCGCGCTCGCGCAGCATCTGGTCCCGGCGTTCGAGGAACTCCTGCAACGCCCGGTCGCGCATCTGCTCGGCGGTCAGCTCTTCGGGCCCGGCCGCGACCTCGGCACCGGAGCCCCAGCGGGACTGGGCGAGCTCCTGCAGCCCCATGCCGGTGAGGGTCCGGCGCTCCTCGCCGGGCGCCGGGTCCTGGCTGGACTGCGGCCGGGCCGGTGGTGTCTCGGCCGTCTGGCCGAACGCTGGCAGTTTGGGTCCGGAGTCGGGTTCGGACTCGGGGTGCCGGCTGGGCTGGGGAGGGCCCGCGGTGGGGCCGGCCCAGCGGTCAGCCTGTCGGCTGTGCGCCTCGGCGGTGGCTTGCCGAAGCTGCTCGGCGGCTTGGCGTTCGAGTTCCTCCCGCGTGGGCTGGTCGCCTCCCAGCAGGCGCTTGAAGAACCGTTTCATGATTGAACCACGCAACAATCGCCGCTTGTGTTCCCATAGCAGCTAGCTACCCGCAGGGCAGTGGGGGGACACGCCCCGTCGTCAGTCGTCGCCTTCCAGGCCCTTGGCGATGAGGAAGCCGCGGGCGCGCTCGGCCCGGGGGTAGCGGCCGACCAGGGCCCAGAACCGGGGGCTGTGGTTCGCCTCGACGAGGTGGGCGAGCTCGTGGACGATGACGTAGTCCAGGACCCAGGGCGGGTAGCGGGCCAGTGCCGAGGAGATGCGCACCTGGCCGGCCTGGGCAGTGCACGAGCCCCACCGGGACCGCTGGTTGTCGACCCAGCGGATGGACCCCGGCGCCGGGAGCCGGTAACGGGTCGCCAGCCGGCGCGCTCGGTGCGCCAGGTCGACGGTCCCGGCCTTGGCCCGCCGCTCGAATCGCCGCGTCATCTCACGCACCCAGTGAGCCTCGTCGGCGCGGCTCATCGTGGCCGGGATCGCGATGCGCAGCACGCCACCGACCTCGCGGGCCTGCACGGTCTTGCGCCGGCGCGCGCTGCGCACGACCTCGATTTCCATGGTCGGGCAGGGTAGCCTCCCGGCGGCTGTGGGCCGGACAGCCCTGCGCCGGATCCGACCGCACCCGAGCAGCGGCGCGTCGGCGCTGCGATGCCAGGGACTTGACCCTAGAGTTGACTCCAACGTTTATGGTGCATGCCATGAACCCTGCCATGGAAAGCAGGTCATGGAACAACTGACCGTCTCGAAGCTGGCCGAGCGGGCCGGGACCTCGGCCGACACGCTGCGCTACTACGAGCGGATAGGGCTGCTGCCCGCGCCCCAGCGCAGCCCTGCAGGGTACCGCCTCTACGGCGAGGAGGCCCTGGAGCGGGTACGCTTCGTCAAGCGGGCGCAGCGCTTTGGATTGCGGTTGGCGGATATCGGCGAGCTGCTGACGATCCGCGAACGGGGGCTGTGCCCGTGCGGGCGCACCCGCCGACTACTCGAGGCAAGGGTCGCCGAACTCGACGCGGAGATGGCGGCGCTGGCGCGGCTACGTCACGACATCCGACACATGGTCGACACCCTGTCGGTTGACGAGGACGGCGACGGCTGGCAGTGCGGCGGCAGCCTCGTCCGACTGACCGAACCCCCACACGATGGAGGAGGACGCCACAGTGACCTCTGTTGACACCTGCCAGTGCGGCTGCAGCACGATGACGGTCGTAACCGAGGCCGCGGAGGCGTGCGCCTGCGGGTGCGCATGCTGCGCCGACCGCCCGACGTCGAAGGGCGACGAGGTGGCCCAGCTGCGCCGGCTCCGCGAGTCCGTCGAGCGTCGTCTGGCCGAGCTCGGCGAGGCCTAGTCCCCAGTCGTCCCTGGTACGGCCGGTGAGGAGCCGTCGCGGCACCCGCGGCGGCTCGTCGGTTTTCGACCACGGCGGCGCCGGCCGCCGTTGCGCGCCAGGGACCGGTTCGACGTCCCCATGGTAGGTACCGTGGTAGCCGACCCGAGCAGGAGGAACCGGGGGCCATGGGACAGAACGTCGCACAGAAGCTCATCTCGTCGCACCTCGTGTCGGGACGGATGACGCCGGGTGAGGAGATCGGTCTGCGGATCGACCAGACCCTCAGCCAGGACGCGACGGGAACCCTGGTCATGCTCGAGCTGGAGGCCATGGGTCTGGACCGGGTCAAGACCGAGCTGTCGGCCCAGTACGTCGACCATAACCTGTTGCAGACCGACGAGCGCAACGCCGACGACCACCTGTTCCTGCGCAGCGCCTGCCGCCGCTTCGGCATCTGGTACTCCAAGCCGGGCAACGGCGTCAGCCATCCGGTCCACATGCAGCGCTTCGGGGTACCCGGCAAGACGATGATCGGTTCGGACAGCCACACCTGCGCGGCGGGCTCCCTGGGGATGCTGGCCATCGGCGTCGGCGGACTCGAGGTGGCCATGGTCATGGCCGGCGAGCCGCTGTACATCGCGATGCCCCAGGTCTGGGGCGTGAGGTTGACCGGGGAGCTGCCCGACTGGGTCAGCGCCAAGGACGTCATCCTAGAGATGCTGCGCCGCCACGACGTCAAGGGCGGGGTGGGCCGCATCATCGAGTACTACGGCCCCGGGCTGGCCAATCTGTCGGCCATGGACCGCCACGTGATCGCGAACATGGGCGCCGAGCTCGGAGCGACCACGACGGTGTTCCCCTCCGACCAGGAGGTCCGCCGCTTCCTGCGCAGCGAGGGCCGCGAGGACGACTGGGTGGAGCTCGTCGCCGACCCTGACGCGACGTACGAGTTTCACGAGGACGTCGACCTGTCGGCTCTGGAGCCGCTCATCGCCAGGCCTTCCAGTCCCGGCAAGGTCGTCCCCGTGCGCGAGGTCGCCGGGGACCAGATCTACCAGGTCGTGGTGGGATCGTCGGCGAACCCAGGGCTGCGTGATTTCGGCACCGTCGCGATGATCGTCGACGGCAGGCAGAGCCACGATCGGGTGTCCTTCGACGTCAACCCAACGTCGCGCCAGACCTTGGAGAACCTGTCGGCGATGGGGCTGCTCATGCCTCTCATCCACGCCGGCGCCCGGTTGCACCAGTCAGGCTGCATGGGCTGCATCGGCATGGGCCAGGCCCCTGCGACGGGCCAGAACAGCCTGCGAACGATGCCGCGGAACTTCCCCGGCCGCTCTGGGACGAAGGAGGACTCGGTGTTCCTGTGCTCCCCCGAGACCGCCGCGGCTTCGGCGCTGACCGGCGAGATCACCGATCCTCGGGACCTCGAACAGCGCTACGGCATGAAGTACCCGCGCTTCGAGTTGCCGGCAGAGACCATGGTCAACGCCGACATGCTCGTGGCCCCCCTGCCGCTGGATGAGGCGCGCAAGCAGCAGCTCGTCAAGGGACCCAACATCTCGTCGCTGCCCCACTTCGACCCGCTACCCGACGACCTGGACCTTCCGGTGCTGCTCAAAGTGGGTGACAACGTCTCCACCGACGAGATCATGCCGGCCGGCCAGAAGGTCCTGCCCTACCGCAGCAACATCCCCAAGATCTCCGAGTTCGTCTACTACCAGGTGGACGAGACCTACGTCGAGCGGGCCAGGCAACTGCGCGACGGCCCGGGACACGTCATCGTCGGCGGCGACAACTACGGCCAGGGATCCAGCCGCGAGCACGCCGCGATCGCCCCTCGCTACCTAGGGCTGCGCTGCGTCATCGCCAAGAGCTTTGCCCGCATCCACTGGGCGAACCTGGCCAACTTCGGCATCCTCGCGCTCCAGTTCACCGACCCCGACCACTACGACGCGATCGAACAGGGCGACGTCCTGGCCCTGCGGGGGATCCGTGCGGCGCTGGCGGACGCCGGCCGCATGGTGGAGCTGGTCAGCACCACGCGAGGCCAGCGCTACCAGCTCAGGCACCGGCTGTCGCGCCGGCAGGTCGAGATGGTGCTGGCCGGCGGCCTCATCCCGGTGTTCCGTGAGCGCCTGCAGCAGGAGCACCAGCCCGCCTGACTTTCCTGCCGCGCCCGCATCATCAGGTATCACGGCTGCAACTGTGCATCCCATGACTTGACCGCAGTCACGCCGTTGCGAGGCTATGATCACCGTGTGTAAAGCCTAGCGCGGGAGGCCGCAGGTGGAGGTGCCGGAGCGGGTTCCGCCGGCGTGGGAATTGGCCCTCGGCGAGTACGCCATCCACCTGCGAGACGAGCGCATGCTCGCCGCCCACACGGTGACGGCCTACCTGGGAGACGCCCGGCAGCTGGCCGGCTTCTGCGCACGCTTCGGGATCGTCGATCCCGCCGAGGTCGAGCCTCTGGTGCTGCGCCGCTGGCTGGCCGCGCTGGTGAACGAGGGCTACGCTCGTGCGTCACAGGCGCGCAAGGCGGCGTCGGCCCGTAGCCTGTTCAGGCTGCTGACCGACCGGGGACTGGTCACGTCCGATCCGGCGGTCCTGCTCGGCACCCCCCGCGCCGGCCGGCGTCTGCCCAGGGTGCTGCGCCTCTGGCAGATCCGGGCGCTCCTGAACGCGCCAGATCCTGCCACCGCGGTTGGGCTGCGCGACCGGGCGCTGCTCGAGCTGTTGTATGCCAGCGGCGCGCGGGTGGCGGAGGCAGTCGGGCTCGACGTGGACGCGCTGGACCTGGAGTCGGCGACGCTGCGTCTGCACGGCAAGGGGGGCAAGCAACGGATCCTGCCGCTGGGTGAACCCGCCTGCCAGGCGCTGGAGCACTGGCTGACCCGGGGCCGCCCGACCCTGGCGGTGACCGCGGCCTCCCCGCCACCGGCGGTGTTCCTCACGCGTCGCGGCACCCGGCTGTCGGCCCGCGACGCCCACGGCATCGTCCGACTCGCGGCCGCCACGGCCGGCCTGGACGGCGTCAGCCCCCACACCTTGCGCCACACCTACGCCACCCACCTGCTGGAAGGCGGAGCGGACCTGCGCAGCGTCCAGGAGCTCCTCGGCCACGCCACCCTGGGCACGACCCAGGTCTACACCCATCTGTCCGATGCCCACCTGCGCCGCAGCTACCAGCGGGCCCATCCGCGGGCCTAGACTGGGCCGCCCGGGCCGGGCGGCCCACCTGGTAGTGGACTCCCCGTACGGGTATCGTGACGCCATGTCAAGCGGGCAAGGCCGCCGGTGCGGGCCGCACCTGGTGGCATGAGCATGGGCACCACCCCGCCGGCGGCGCCGGCCGGCTCCGCCCCCTCAGGTCGCCGCCCGATGGATCCCGAGGTCACCGCGCTGTGGCAGCGCTACAAGACCGACGCCGACCAGGGCGCCCGTGAGCGGCTGATCCTCCAGTACGCCCCGCTGGTCAAGTACGTCGCCGGCCGGGTCTCGGTCGGCCTGCCCGCCACGATCGAACACGCCGACCTGGTGTCCTACGGCATGTTCGGGCTCATCGACGCGATCGAGAAGTTCGACCTGGCCAAGGGCGTGAAGTTCGAGACCTACGCCATCACCCGCATCAAAGGGGCGATCATCGACGAGCTGCGGGCCATCGACTGGGTCCCCCGCAGCGTCCGCAGCAAGGCCCGGGAGGTAGAGAAAGCGCTGGCCACGCTCGAAGGCCGGCTGCGGCGCACGCCCACCGAGCATGAACTGGCCGACGAGCTCGGCGTCGGCCTCGACGGCCTGCGCGACATGCTGGCACGGCTGTCGCCGACGTCGATCGTAGCCCTCGACGAGACCCTGGCCGGGGAAGACTCGGAGGGCCAGGCGCTCGTGGATACCCTGCGGGACCCCAAGTCCCCGGATCCTGAAGCCAGCTACGAGGACGCCGAGCTCAAGGCCATCCTCGCCGACACGCTCAACCACCTGCCCGAGCGGGAGAAGACCGTCCTGGTCCTGTACTACTTCGAGGGCATGACCCTGGCGCAGATCGGCGAGGTCCTGGGCGTCACCGAATCCCGGGTGTGCCAGCTACACGGCAAGGCCGTCCTCGGCCTGCGGGCCAAGATGCAACAGCGCACCGGCGACTGACTGTCCACAGGCCCGACCTTGCCGCCCCCCGCCGGGGCGGCGACCGACGCTACGGTCATCGTCAAGCCCTGCGACACCGGGCCGGGGCCGACGCCGTGCTCGCCGGCTGGGAGGTGGCACCGTGCGCCTGCGACTCCTTGCGGTCCTGGTGGGGCTCCTGGCGTGCTTCGTCGGCCAGCCCGCCGGCGGCCAGCCCGCCGGCCAGCTCCCCGGCCAGTCCGCTGGGCAGCCCGCCGCCGGCCCGGCGGTGCCGCCGGTGCCGGGACCGCCGGTGCGGGCCTTCAATCCGCCCGCCAGCCCCTTCGGCGCCGGTCACCGCGGCGTCGACCTCGCCGCCGGCCCCGGCGAGGTGGTGCGCGCCGCCATGGACGGCCTGGTGGCCTTCTCCGGAGAGGTGGCTGGGCGGGGTTGGGTGACCCTGCGCCACGGTGGCGACCTGGAAACCACCTACGGGGTGCTGGAGCCCAGGTTGGTGGTCGCCGGCCAGCGGGTGCGCGCCGGCGACCCCTTGGGCGTGCTGGCCGCCGATGCCGACCACCTGGACTGGGGGGCGCGGCTGGTGGGAGCCTACATCGACCCGCTGTCGCTGCTGGGCCGCTGGCGGGTCCACCTGGTAGACGTCGGGC
>DASZOD010000334.1:0-19689 GCA_035550935.1 Egibacteraceae bacterium
CTCCCCCAGCGCCGCCGCGGCCGGCGGCGACAGCTCCTCCTCGCGGGCCAAGGCGGCGCCGTAGGCGACTGCGGCCCGCAGACCCCGCCGCGACAGCGGGCGCGCGCGCCGGCTGAACTCATCCAGGATCCGCTCTTCGGACTCCCCACCGGCCAAGTGGATGAGAATCAGACCGACCGAAAGGCCCGTGCCCTCGACGTACGCCTGCCGACCGTTGGCGACGCGAACGTCGGCAACGATCAAGGGCACCGAACGCCGGGCAGCCACCGCACCGTTTCCGCCCATGTCTTGCGAAGACCGGCTCACCGGCAAAAGTTCGTCTCCCAGTAGAAGCGGGTTACGTGATAGTAATTCGTGATGACCCCGTCGTGGAGGATGACGAGCTCCCCGGTCAATTCATACCAGAATCCATAGTGCTCCCACTGTGTGGAATCCCGGCAGACCTCAACTCCCGGCCCCGGGCTTGCGGGCCCTCCACCGACACGGTACTGGGCGCCCGCCCTGTACTCCTCGGCGGTCGCATACTGATCCGGTGGAAACTCATGACCGTGCTCAGCGTACTTCTGCTGGTAGTCGGGGAACTCATATGGTGGATTGTGGTCGCCCGCATGCATTGCGCGCACCAGGCCCGTGGTAGCGACGTGCGTCGCCAGCACCACGACGAGCACGGATATGAGGCCAGTGGCCTTTCGCATGACCTGATCCTGCACGTCTGGGTTCATAGCCACATGCCCAGGCATCCCGGCGATCAAACGGTCAAAGGGCACCACACCGGTCTTGTGCTACGTCCCGAACGCACGACGACTGTGGCCTGGCCCACCGGCGGTGGCACTGCGCGCGCGCCGCGGCGCTGGACGGCGGCCGGTCGAGCGATCAGCGGATGTTGCGCTCGGCGGCCCAGCGGCTGAGCTGGTGGCGGTTGTCGAGCTGCAGCTTGCGCAGCACCGCCGAGGCGTGGCTCTCGACGGTCTTGACCGAGATGTACAGGCGGGCGGCGATCTCCTTGTAGGTGTAGCCGCGCGCCAGGTGCTGGAGGATCTCGCGCTCGCGCGGCGTCAGCTGGGCCAGCTCCTCGTCGACGTCGGCCACGGGGATGGCCGCGAAGGCGTCGAGCACGAAGCCGGCCAGTCGTGGGGAGAACGCCGCGTCGCCGTCGGCCACCCGCACGATCGCGTCGACGAGGTCGTCGGCGGAGACGGTCTTCGTCACGTAGCCGCGGGCGCCGGCGCGGATGGTGTCGATGACGTCCTCGGCGGCGTCGGAGGCCGACAGGGCCAGGAACTGGACGTCAGGGTCGCTGTCGTGGACCTGCTCGATGACCGCCCGGCCGGCTCCGTCGGGCAGGTGGACGTCCAGCAGCACGACGTGAGGCTGGGTGGCGCGGATGCCGGCCACCGCGCCGGCCACGTCGCCGGCTTCGCCCACGATCCACACCCGGTCGGCGATCTCGCTGCGGATGCCCGAGCGGAACAGCGCGTGGTCGTCGACCAGGAAGACCTTCGTTCGCTGGCGCATGGCCGAATCATGGCACGCTGTGGCGCCGCGGGAGGACCATCTCGACCTCGGTGCCTTCACCGGGTGCCGAGCGGACCTCGGCGCGCCCGCCGTGGCGCTCGAGCCGGCCGACGATCGACTCGGCGATGCCGCGGCGGTCGCCGCGGACCGCGGTCGGGTCGAAGCCGGCGCCGCGGTCGCGCACGAACACGCTCGCTGCGCGCCCGCCGACCTCGGCGTACAGCGACACGCGGTCGACGCCGGCGTGCTTGGCGACGTTGGCCAGCGCCTCCCGGCTGGCGGCCACCAGCGCGGACAGGTCGTCGTCGAGGTCGGCGTCGCCGACGGCGACGAGCTCGACCGACAGCCCGTGGAGGTCCTCGATGTCGCCTGCGGCCCGCCGCAGCGCATCGGCGAAGCGGCCGCCGGGCGCCCCGCCCTCCGGGGCCGCGGCGTCGAACAGCCAGTCGCGCAGGTCGCGCTCCTGGCGGCGCGCCAGGGTGCTGACCTGGGCGGGGTCGCCGCTGCGACGTTGGATGAGCGCCAGGGTCTGCAGCACCGAGTCGTGCAGCACCGCCGCGGTCTCGGCGCGCTCCTGGGAGCGGATGCGCTGCGCGCGCTCGTCGGCCAGCGCGGCCTCGGCGGCGCGGCGCTGCGCGTCGGTGCGTACCAGCACCCGGTTGCCCCAGGCCAGGATCGCCCCGCTGGCCAGGTAGAACACGGCCGTCTCGATGAGGTCGCGGGCGGGCAGTGGGCCGTCGACCACCAGCCCCAGCCGGCCGACGGTCGTCGCCGCCAGCAACGCGCCGGCGGCCAGCCCTCCGGCCATCCAGTTGGTGTAGGCGGCCAGCACGACGGCGGAGAACGGGTAGCCGCCGAAGTAGGCGGTCGCCTCGCGGAGGTCCGGTTCCCGCCCTGCGGTCGCGGCCAGCGCCGGCAGTAGGATCGTCGTCGCCGCCACCCCCACGTCCGACGCCAGCCATGCCCAGGACCGCAGCACCCGCGGCCGCCCTGCCAGCGCCAACGTCAGCGCCGACCAGCCGAGCGCCAGCGCCATCGTCGCCACCGCGGGCAGGGGCTGCGCCTCCCCCGCAGACAGCGCGATCGTCGCCAGCAGGCACAGCCACAGGGCGCCGACGACCCGGTAGCCGAGGGCGATGCGGCGAAGCGCCAGCCCGATGCCGGGGTCTGCCGGCTGTCGACCCGACCTCACCGTCCCATCATCGCAGCGGCCAACGGCCCCTGGAACGGACGTAGTTCGCCGATGCGATCCTGTGGGCACGCCGCACCGTCGGCGACCGGGTGACCCTGCCGGCGGTGAGCACCGCCGTCAAGACACCGGCGTGGCAGCCGCAGCCAGTGCAATCGACCTCTCCAGCGGGCGGCCTGCCTTGCGCCTTCTACGGCCCTCCTGGAGGGCTGGCGGCACGTGCCGGGGCGGCGAGAGCCGGTCGGCACGGCTGCGGGATGGTCGCCCGCCGGATGATGATGAGCCTGGAGCCGTTGTCGGGCCACGGTCACTGCAGATGCTGCACAGGCGCTGGCGAAGCGTTGCTCAGCCTGCCGTCTAGGGTCAGCAGTGCGGCACCGAGCGCCTCGGCGCAGGCGACGTAGAGTCCGTCCCGAAGGGCGATGTTCTCCCGCAGCGACCATGCCCGCTGGAGCAGCGGTGCCAGCGGATAGCGCCGGACAGGCAATCGTCTCATCCGGACCAGCGCCCGCTCGACGGCGGCTTGGGTCACGGTCCCTGCCCGCGCCAGCCGCCCCACGGCCGAGAGCACCTCGGCGTCGAGGTGCGCCGGGGCCGCCACCGCGGCGCCACGCGTCGCCGCGGCGACGCGATCGCCAAGGTCTGTGCGCCGCAGGATCTCTACCATCGCAGAGGCATCAACCACCAGCAGCCGAGCGGTCACGCCAGATCGTCGCTTCGGCGTCCTTCCGCCACGAGCGTGACGCTGTCAGGCCCGTCGGCTGGTAACGGCGGTGCCTCCCGGACCTCGTCGAGCCAGTCCTCGAGCGCCGGCAGCGACGTGTGCGTCCGGAGCACCTCGATGACATAGGCTCGAAGGCTCATCCCGGCTGCCTTGGCGCGTCGCACCAGCTCCTGATGCGTGGGCTCATCCAGATCCCGGATATGCATATTGACGCCCATGTGCGGGATGGTAGCAGAGCGCTACCAGTGGGCTTCTCTGTCGGCAAGTAGCGCTGCGCCGACACCAACCGGCCTAGCAGGATGCCGGCGATGAGCCAACCACAATGCGGCAGCGGCTCGATGGCCGCGCCAACACCCTAAAGATCAGTCGTGGCCCCAGCGCTGCCCCCGCCGTGCAAGAGCGCCGGACTTCCGCGGAGTCAGCAGGCGATCGTTTCCAGCCGCGCCTGCTCTCCCCTGTCCTCCCCGGCTTCCTCCCCGCTACCCGGGGCGTCGGGGAGCGCCAGCCAGAACTCACGCAGTGCGTCGAGCAAGAGCTCGGCCGCCTCCGCGCGGGTGGGGGCAGCCGTGATGACAGCAGGGAACTCCGCGATGCGAGCCTGGACCCAGCCGTCCTCGACCTGCTCGTAGACAGCGGTCAACTCGAACCGCGTGCTCGCCATGGCGTGATGGTACTCGGACCCGAGATCGACCAGAGTGCGGTTCGGTGACGAAACGTCATGACCTTGGGCGCCACCCCCGTCGCCACGGATGCTATCTCGTCCGCGAAGGTCGCAGGCATGCCGTTTGGAGCCACCCCGATACGCAGCGACGGGCAACCATGCCGAGACACAGGGAGCTGCCCCCGATCACGCGCGAGATCTGCAAGCAGCTCGGAATCCCACTCCACCGCTCCGGTGATCTGCCTTGTGCCTCGCGTCGGCGAACGGGCTCATCGCAGCCTCTTGTCTGCGCCCCGCCGGGCAGTCCCTTCACCGTCGCGGGGATGCGCAGGACCGAACCGCAGGTGGCCGCTCGCTGTCGCAGCGATGGACGCGGCCGGACTCCCTGGCGCGCCGCCCGCCCTGGGCGTCCCAGAGCCGGCGGCGGCCGGGCAGCGGCGTGGGCCGGTTGGGGGCCCCGGCATCGGCGTGCGACAATGGGCGCGCCAGGCTTCCCGCGACCACGGGTGCCCAGCGCGTCGTGCGGCGAAGAGCACGACGGCGGCAGCGGTCGCGGAGCCCGAAGCGGCAGCGGTCGAGGCGTTTCGCCGCCGCCCGACCACCTGGAGCACGGAGGTTCCATGACTGCTGGACGCCCCCGGCCGGGGCACACCGGACGCCCCCGGCCGGGGCACACCGGCGGCGCGCGGCCAGGGCACCCCGGCGGCGCGCGGCCGGGCCACACGGGCGGCCCGGGGCCGGGCCACACCGGCGGCCCGCGGCGGCGGGCAGCCAGCCGTGGCGGGCGTGGCGCGCTCGCCGGCTGGGTGCTGGTGGCCGGCCTGGCGCTGGTGCTGGCCGCCTGCGCGTCGGAGCCGCTGCCTCAGAGCGCGCTGGACCCGGCGGGGCCGGTCGCCCGCCAGCAGGACCGGCTGTGGGACATGGTGGTGCCGATCGCCGCAGCGGTGTTTGTCCTGGTGGAAGGCGGCATCCTGCTGCTGCTGTGGCGCTACCGCGGCCGCGGCGACGACCGGCCGCCCAAACAGGTCGCCGGCAACACCCGCCTTGAGATCGTCTGGCCCGTCATCCCCGCGCTGCTGCTCACCGGCGTCGCCGTGCCCACGGTGGCGACGATCTTCGCCCTGTCGGGGCGGCCCGCCGGCGACCCGCTGGAGGTCAAGGTCGTCGGCAAGCAGTACTGGTGGGAGTTCGAGTACCTCGGCCCGGAAGGCAGGGGGGTGGTGACCGCCAACGAGCTGCACATCCCCACCGAACGCCCGGTGTTCATCCGGCTCGACGGCACCGGCACCGACGCCGACGTCATCCACAGCTTCTGGGTGCCGCGCCTGGCCGGCAAGCAGGACTACATCCCCGGGCACGTCAGGACGATGCACCTGGAGGCCGACGAGCCAGGGGTCTACCCGGGCCAGTGCGCCGAGTTCTGCGGCCTGTCGCACGCGAACATGCGCTTGCTCGTCGTCGCCCACGAGCCCGCCGAGTTCCGCCGCTGGCTGTCGGACCAGGCGCGGCCGGCCCGCAGCAACCAGACGGGGCTTGCTGCCCAGGGCCGCGAGGTCGTCACCACCGCCGGGTGCCTGGGCTGTCACACCATCGCCGGCCACCCCGACAACGCCGACGTGCGGGTGGGCCCCGACCTCACCCACTTCGCCAGCCGCCAGCGCTTCGCCGGCGCCATCTTCGACAACGACGACCCCGCCCAGCTCGCGGCCTGGCTGCGCGACCCGCAGGCGGTCAAGCCCGGGGCGCAGATGCCCAACCTGCAGCTGTCAGCGCACCAGATCGAGGCGCTCGTGGCCTACCTGCAGAGCCTCGAGTAGCCGAGTAGCCAACCGACCGGGAGACCCGCGATGACCGCCGTCGCCGACAAGCCGGCCGCCGCCAGCGGCCTGCTGCGCCGCCCCCGCGCCACCACGGGGTTCTGGAGCTGGTTCACGACGATCGACCACAAGAAGATCGGCGTGCTGTACTTCTGCACCGCGTTCGTGTTCTTCCTCATCGGCGGCATCGAGGCGCTGTTCATCCGGCTGCAGCTGGCAGGGCCCGACGGGCAGGTCGTCAGCGCCGAGGTCTACAACCAGATCTTCACGATGCACGGCCTGACGATGATCTTCCTGGCGCTGATGCCGCTGAGTGCCTCGTTCTTCAACTTCCTCATCCCCCTGCAGATCGGCGCCCGCGACGTCGCCTTCCCGCGCCTGAACGCCTTCAGCTACTGGGTGTTCCTCGCCGGCGGGCTGTTCATTTACTCCAGCGTCTTTCTGGGCGGCATGCCTGACGGCGGCTGGTTCAACTACGCGCCGCTGTCGGTCCAGGGTCCCGACCCCGGCGGCCAGATGGCCGCCGGCGAGGTGGCGGCGGCCCAGGCGACGCACGTGTCGCGCATGGTGTTCTACTCGCTGGGCCTGCAGATCCTGGGCATCGCCTCCCTGGCGTCGGCGGTGAACTTCATCATCACGATCCTCAACATGCGCGCGCCCGGCATGACCCTCATGCGCATGCCGGTGTTCATGTGGATGACGCTGATCACGTCGTTCCTGCTGCTGTTCGCGATGCCGGTCATCGGCGTGGGCCTGTGGCAGCTGCTGTTCAACGTCCGCTTCGACGCGCCGTTCTTCAACGCCGGCGGCGACCCGGTCCTGTGGCAGCACATGTTCTGGCTGTTCGGCCACCCCGAGGTCTACATCCTCATCCTGCCGGCCTTCGGGATCGTCAGCGAGGTGCTGCCGACGTTCAGCCGCAAGCCGCTGTTCGGCTACACCGCGATGGTGTTCTCGGGCATCGCGATCGGCTTCATGGGCTGGGGGGTGTGGGCGCACCACATGTTCACCGTGGGCCTGGGCGCGGTGGCCAACACCGCCTTCGCGCTGACGACGCTGTTCATCGCCGTCCCCACCGGGGGGAAGATTATCAACTGGATGGGCACCCTGTGGGGAGGCAGGATCCGCTTCAGGACGCCGCTGCTGTTCGCGGTCGGCCTGGTCGCGATGTTCACCATCGGCGGGCTGTCGGGGGTGACCCACGCGCTCGTGCCCCACGACACCCAGCAGACCGACACCTACTACGTCGTCGCCCACTTCCACTACGTGCTGTTCGGCGGGGCCATCTTCGGCACCTTCGCGGGCATGTACTACTGGTTCCCCAAGGTCACGGGCCGGCTGCTGAACGACCGCCTGGGCCAGCTGAACTTCTGGCTGATGCTGATCGGCTTCAACCTGACCTTCGCGCCGATGCACATCGTGGGCCTGCAGGGCATGCCACGGCGGGTCTACACCTACCCCGACGGGATGGGCTGGAATATGTGGAACCTGCTCGAGACCGTCGGGGCGTTCATCATCGCCCTGTCGGTGCTGGTGTTCATGGTCAACGTCGTGCGCAGCCTGCGCCGCGGCGAGCAGGCCGGCAACGACCCGTGGGACGCGCGGACGCTGGAGTGGACGACGACCTCCCCTCCGCCGCCCCACAACTTCGACAACATCCCTGAGGTCACCTCGCGCGACGAGTTCTGGCACCGCAAGTACGCCGCTCCTGCCGGCACGGAGCCGGTGGCGGTGCCGGCCGGCGGCTCGGGCGAGCACGTGGTGGTGCGCCCCGAGGATCCCGAGCAGCACGGCATCCACCTGCCCGCCCCCTCCTACTACCCCGCGGTGGCGGCACTGGGTCTGCCGATCGCCGCCTACGGGGTGCTGACCGGCGGGGTGGCCCAGGTGGTGCTCGTCGCCCTGGGAGGGCTGGTGCTGCTGGTCGGGGTCTTCGGCTGGGCGCTCGAGCCCAGCGCCGAGTAGGAGCCTGCCATGGCAGACGCCGCGCACGCCGCCGAGCACGGGCACGAGCCCAGCCTGGGGCTGTCGAACGAGAAGCTGGCCATGTGGACCTTCATCGGGTCCGAGTGCCTGTTCTTCGGCGCGCTGATCTCGACCTACCTGATCTACGTCCAGCGCACCGGCCGCGGGCCGTCCGCCGAGCAGATCTTCGACATCCCCTTCACGTCGGTCAGCACCTTCATCCTGCTGATGTCCTCGCTGGGGATGGTGCTGGCGCTGCACGCGATCTCCGTCGGCGAGCTGCGCAACTTCCGGGTGTGGATCCTGGCGACGGCGCTCATGGGCGCCACCTTCCTGGCCGGGCAGTTCTACGAGTTCACGGTGTTCGTGGCCGAGGGCATGAAGCTGGACACCAGCCCGTTCACGGCCAGCTTCTTCGTGCTCACCAGCTTCCACGGCCTGCACGTCGCCCTGGGCATCCTGATGCTGCTCACCCTGTGGGCCCTGTCGATGATGGGACGTCTCCCCCAGGAGCGCCACACGACGGTCGAGTACGTTGGCTTGTACTGGCACTTCGTCGACATCGTCTGGATCGTGATCTTCACGGTCGTCTATCTGATCCCTGTCGGCTAGCAGGGCCCTCGGCATCGTGCGCCAGGGCCCGACCCTCCAGGAGCGACGACGAGCATGAGCGACGCCGAGCAGCCGAGCGGCTCGCACCCCGGCGTGTCCGAGTACGTCCAGATCGGGGCCGTGCTGGCGGTGCTGACCTCCGTCGAGGTCGGGCTGTACCTCATGCGCGAGCGGCTGCTGCCGGGCGTGATGGTCCCGTCACTGCTGGCCCTGACCGTGTTGAAGTTCGGGCTGGTGGTGTTGTGGTTCATGCACCTGCGGTTCGACCACTGGCTGTTCCGGCGCCTGCTGCTGGCCGGCATCATCCTGGCCGTCACCGTCTTCGGGGTCGTGGCCGCCACCTTCTACCTGAACGGAGCCTGACGCCGTCGTGACCCCCGAGTCGCTGTCCTGGCACCCCCACCTGGACGCATGGCTGGTCGTCGGCGCGCTGCTGGGCGGATACCTGTACGCCCTGGCGGTCTGGGGACCGCGCCACGCCCCCGGCCAGCGTCCCGCCACCGGCCGCCAGCGGCTGTACTTCGTGCTGGGCGTGGCGGCCCTGTGGGCGGGCGCGGACTGGCCGGTGCACACGCTGGCCGACAGCCTCTTCAGCGTGCACATGCTGCAGCACACGCTGTTCGCCCTGGTCGCCGCACCGCTGCTCATCCTGGGCACGCCGGGCTGGCTGCTGCGACGGCTGCTGCGTCCGCGGCCGGTGTTCGCCACGGTGCGCTTCGTCACCCGTCCCCTCGTCGCGCTGGCGATCTTCAACGCCTGGGTCGCCGCCTACCACTGGCCCGCGCTGGTCAACCTCAGCGTCCGCCACGACGCCTTCCACGCCGCCGCGCACGCCGTGTGGGTCACGACGGCGCTGGTGATGTGGTGGCCGGTGCTCAGCCCGCTGCCGGAACTGCCGCACCTGTCGTACCCGGCCCGGATGCTGTACCTGTTCGCCCAGTCGATCGTGCCCACGGTGCCGGCCTCGTTCCTCACCTTCGGGCAGCAGCCCCTGTACAGGGTGTACGAGGCGACCACGGCGCCGTGGGGGCTGTCGGTGGTGACCGACCAGCAGATCGCCGGACTGCTGATGAAGATCGGCGGCGGCCTGCTGCTGTGGTCGGTCATCGCCGTGCTGTTCTTCCGGTGGAGCTACGAAGAGGAGACCGGCGGGCCCGACATCCTCTACTGGCGTGACCTTGAGCCCGGCCTGGCGACCGCCGGCAAGACCGCCGGGGCGCAGGGGCCGCCCCCGGGCGGCGATCCGGAGCCGGGCTCCGGGACGCCGTAGACGCCCAGGCGAGGGTCGAAACGAACCCGAGGAGCGACCGCAGCGATGAACGAGGACTTCCGCAACCGGGCTTTCCTGCCGATCGTCATGCCGGTGCTGGCGGTCGCGGGCTTCATCGGCTTCGCCTTCGCCCTGTCGCGGGTCCTGCTGGCCGTCCCCGAAGCGGCGTCGACGGCCATCGGCGTCACTGTGGCCGCCTACATCCTGTTCGTCGCCGCGCTGGTGGCGGCCCGCCCCCGCATCAGCTCCCGGGCGCTGGGCACCGGGCTGGCCCTCGGCCTGGTCGGAGTCGCCGCCGCGGGGGTGCTGGCCGCCTCGGCCGGGATGCGCCCGCTGGGCGAGGAGGAGGAGGTCGCGGCCGAGGGTCAGCCGGCGCCCGAGCAGCCCACCGGACAGGCCATCCCCCCGGACGCGCTGGTGTTCGTCGCCGAGCAGCTGGCCTTCTCCCAGGCGCCGCCCAGCGCCCCCGCCGGCCAGGTCACGGTCGCCCTGGACAACAACAGCGGCCTGCCCCACAACGTCGTCTTCGAAGGCGTCAACAACGACGAGCCCGTCGTCGAGACCGGGAGCAACGAGACCGACGTCGGGACGGTGATGCTCCAGCCGGGAACGGCGACCTTCTACTGCAGCGTCCCCGGCCACCGCCAGGCCGGCATGGAGGGCCAGCTGACCGTCGGCTGACCCCGCGACACGACGGGACGCCCATGCAGAAGCCACCCACCGAGCTGCACGACTGGTTCGCGCAGCGCACGTTCTCCGCCGACGCGTTCCGCGTCGACGAGCTGGCCGAGCGCAAGCGCGCGTCCGGGTTGAGCGTCAGCGTCGTGCTCCCGGCCCGCAACGAGGGCCCGACCATCGCCGGCGTCGTCGAAGCCGTCCGGGCCGCCGGTGACCGGCTGGTCGACGAGGTCGTCGTCGTCGACGGGGGCTCCAGCGACGGCACCGCCGGCGTGGCCGCGGCCGCCGGGGCGCGGGTGCACCAGGACGCCACGATCCTGCCCCACCTGGGCCCGGCGCTGGGCAAAGGCGACGCGCTGTGGCGCAGCCTGACGGTCACCTCGGGCGAGCTCGTCGTCTTCATCGACTCCGACATCCGCAACCCCCATCCCCGGTTCGTGTGGGGCCTGCTGGGTCCGCTGCTGCTCGACGACGACGTCCAGCTGGTCAAGGCCTTCTACGAGCGCCCGGTGCAGATGGACTCCGTGCTGTACCCGAGCGGCGGGGGCCGCGTCACCGAGCTGACCGCCCGCCCGCTGCTCAACGCCTTCTGGCCCCAGCTGGCCGGGCTGGTCCAGCCGCTGTCGGGGGAGTACGCGGCACGGCGCACGCTGCTGGAGTCCATCCCGTTCTTCACCGGCTACGGCGTCGAGTTCGGCCTGCTCGTGGACACCCTGGCCAGCGCGGGGACCGCCGCGATCGTCCAGGTCGACCTGAGCCAGCGCATCCACCGCAACCAGACGGTGGACGCCCTGTCGCGCATGGCCTTCGGCATCGTCCAGGTCGCCTTGCAGCGGCTGGCGGCTGAAGGCCGGATCTGCCTGCCCGAGTTGCCCGACTCCTACGTCCAGTTCGAGCGCCAGCACGGCAAGGTCACGCTGCACGCCCGGCCGATCCGGGTGCACGAGCGCCCCCCGATCGCCTCCCTGGAGCGCTGACGGCGCACGGTCCGGCGCAACCCCTCAGGCGGTCTCCTGGCGCAGCCAGCGCACCCCGTAGGCGGGCAGCGACAGCGTCAGCCGACCGTCGCGGTCGGTGCACTCCTCGGTGCAGTCGTCCAGGTCCGTGAGCGTTCCCCGCACCCGCAGGCCCTCTTCGGGACCGGCCGCGAAGGTCTGTTCACGACCGGACACGCTGTGGACGCACACGACCCGGCTCGAGCCGTCGGGGGCGGTGCGCTCCAGGGCGAACACGCCCGGCTGCGTGGACAGGATCCGCTCGCCCCCGTTGGGGTGGAAGGCCGGCTCACCGATGCGGACCCGGATGCGCTCGCGCAGGCGGTGGAACACCTGGTGGCGCAGCGACCCCGGGTCGTCCAGCTCGGCCTCCAGCGGGGCCCGGTCGAACCGGCGGCGGTTGATGGCCCGCAGCTCCCCGGTCTTCTCCACGCCCTCCAGCCAGTTGCGGCTGCCCAGCAGCGAGTGGACGTAGATGCCCGGAACACCGGCCAGCGCCAGCAGGATCGCGTGCGCGGACAGGAACCGGGCCACCTGCACCGACCGGGGCTCGTCGGAGTCCACCTCGGTCAACGCGTCGAAGTAGACGGTGTTGAGCTCGTAGGGAGCCAGCGACCCGTCCTGCTGCAGCCGGTAGGAGACCCCTCCGCCGTGCGCGCGGCTCAGCCGGCACAGCTGCTCGATCTCGGCCGGCGTCAGCAGCCCCTCCGCGGGGCGGATCCCCACCCCGTCGTGGCCGCCCAGGAAGTTGAAGAAGGCCGTCTGGTCAGAGCGCGTGGTCAGCGTGGCGGCCCATCCCTGCAGGGTCCTGGCGTCGGCCAGGTGGAAGGTCGACAGCACCAGCGGGGCCAGCGGGAACTGGTAGACCAGGTGCGCCTCGTTGCTGCCGTCGCCGAAGTAGGAGACGTTCTCGGCATGGGGCACGTTGGTCTCGGTGATGAGGACGGTGCCCGGAGCGACCGTGTCGACGACCGTGCGCCACAGCCGCACGATCTCGTGGGTCTGCGGCAGGTGGATGCAGGAGGTGCCGATCTCCTTCCACAGGAACGCGACCGCGTCGAGGCGGATGATGTGGGCGCCGTAGGCCACGTAGCGCAGCAAGACGTCGGTGACGGCCAGCAGCACCTGGGGGTTGGCGTAGTTGAGGTCGACCTGGTCCGCGCTGAAGGTCGTCCACACGTGGCGCACCCCGTCGACGCTGTGGAAGGCGGTCAGCAGCGGCGCGGCCCGCGGCCGGGTGACCGACGACAGGTCGGTGTCGGGGTCGACGTCGATGAAGAAGTCCGCGTAGTCGGGGTCGTTGCGCAACCAGCCGAGGAACCACGGGTTGCTGGCCGAGGTGTGGTTGAACACCGCGTCGACCATGAGTCGGAACTCGCCGGCGAGGCGCCCGACCTCGTCCCACCCGCCCACGGCCGGGTCCACTGCCAGGTAGTCGGCGACGGCGAACCCGTCGTCGGACGTCGACGGGTAGAACGGCAGCAGGTGGACGCCGGTGACGGCCCCGCCGCAGTGTGCCGACAGGAACTCGCGCAGGCTGCGCAGCGGCGACCGCCCGTCCTCCTGGACCTGGTCGGGGTAGGTGATGAGAACGACGTCGGTCTCGTCGAAGGGCACCGGCCGCGGGTCGCCGGCCAGCTGCGGGTGTTCCCCCGCGAACCGCTCCAACAGGGCCACCAGCGGCTCGAGGGCGTCGGCGGCGCGGTCGGGCCCGTAGATGTGTTCGAGGTGCCCGCGCAGGCGGGCGACGCGTTGGCGGTCGAGCCGCTCGCGCTGGGGGGCGATCTGCGACGTCACCGTCAACCCTCCCCGGCGGTCAGCGGCGCTCGAGAGCCGCGGCGGTGTAGGTGACCTTGGGATCCCACAGCAGCCACTCGTCGATGCCGACGTCCCGCGCCGCCTGGATCTGGGCGCGGACCTGGTCCGGCCCGTAGGCCCGACCCAGGGAGAAGTCCTGCAGCCAGGGCACGATCCGGGTGTCACTACCGGCGACGGCGGATTGGAAGTCCTGGAGGGAGCGAAAGACGATGTCGTAGGGCTGACCGTTGGGGTCGGCCACGTCGTACTCGCCTCGGCGCCAGTGGGACGGGTACAGCATCGGCGCAATGTAGTCCACGTGGCGGGCCATGGCCGGGATGTCCTGGGCGATCTCCAGCGGCCGGGTGGCGGCGATGCCGAACACCGAGGCCCCCAGCAGCGCCCGCCGGGCCCGCAGCCGCTGGCGGGTCTCCCCCAGGAAGCTGGCGATGGCCGCCTCCGGGGTGCCCTGCAGCCCGGGGAACACCATGGTCTCCAGCGGCCCGTCCGGCCGGCGGACGTAGTCGTAGAGGATCTCGTCGAAGCCGGCGGCGGCCGCCTCCTCCGCCAGGTCGATCTGGTAGGCCCGCACCTGGGGATGGGCGAAGTTCGTGAAGCCGCCGTAGTCCGCGTAGGGCCCGCCGGCGGGGGTCTGGATGACCTGGTCCCGCTCGCCGGCCTCCCAGGCGGCCTCGGCGTGGACGGGGTCGCGGAAGCAGACGAGCCGCCCGATGACCCGGACCCCCAGGTCGTGCAGGGTCCGCACGGTCTCGCCCAGGTCGTACAGCGCTTTGACGGCGCCGATCTCGCGTGCCAGCGGCACCTGCGAGTCGTAGCCAACCACGCCGGACTCGTCTTTGATGTCCAGCTCGACGGCCGTGATGCGGCCCTCTTCGATCATGCGCAGGATCGGGTCGCGCAGCGAGGGTGTGGCCCACGCCGCGGCGGTGACGTGGACGCCGCGGACCTCGGGGATTGCCACGGTGATGGGCACGTCGGCGGTGGTCTGGTTGCCGGCGGGGTCGGTGGCCACGACCTGCACCGGTCCCGGCGGGGGCATCGGGTAGCTGACGGAGAAACCGCCGTCGCGCAGCTGCACCGGCTGCCCGCCGACGGTCACGACGGCCTCGCCGTCGACCGCACCGGCGATTTCGACCGGCTGGTCGATGGGGATCTCGTCGGGCACGGCGGCCAGTCGCAGGCGCGGGGGGGCGGTGTCGACCTCGAACGTCCAGCGCGCCCGCGCGTCGGGCAGGCCGAGGCCGCGGTCGACGCGGACCTCGACCCGATGGACCCCGTCGCCGGCACCCTGGGGCCGGTAGACCAGGGTCTCCCCGTCGGCCTCCAGCTCGGCCCGGTCCAGGACATCGTCGCCGTCGAGCGTGAGCCTGACGCGGTCCAGCCGCTCGGCCGGCGTCACCCGGGCCCGGAACGCCAGCGCCGCGGCGCCCTCGGCGTCCACCAGCACGTTGGCCGGAGGCCCGTCGGCGCTGATCTCGATACGCCCCGCGGAGGCGCCCTGAAGCATGCCGGCGACGAGGAACGCCGGAAGGGAGCCCAGCACGACGTAGCCTCGTCGCGTCAGGCGCGTTCGTGTGACCATGCGGCTCCTGCTGAGGACCCGCCGGCAACGGCGCGTCGTGTCGGGGAAGACCGTGCCGCTCACCCCGGCCGACGCCGCTCCGGCGGAGGAGGTGTAGCTTTTTCGCCCTAACCCTACGCGGCCACCGGACCGTCGATCCAATCGGGGCGTCGCCAACCAGGTCATCCTGGGGCAACCTGCACCCAGAGGGGACACGGGGGCCGCCGGACGGCGACAGCCTGCGGGACGAAGGAGCGCTGCCGGCACACCATGCTGTTCCCGACGATCCAGTACGCGCTGTTCTTCGCCGTGGTGCTGACCGTCGGCTGGCTGCTCATGCCCCGACCGGTGCGCTGGAAGGTGTTCGTCCTGGCGGCCAGCTACGTCTTCTACGGCGCCTGGGACTGGCGCTTCACCGGATTGCTGGCCGCTTCGACGCTGCTCAACCAGGCCGGGGCCGAGGCCATCGTGCGGGCGCGCAGCGCGCGTGGCCGGCGGGCGACGCTGGCGGCCACGGTCGCGGTGAACGTGGCGATCCTGGGCTGGTTCAAGTACTACGGGTTCTTCGTCAGCTCGGCGCTCAACGTGCTGCGCCCCCTGGGACTCGACCCGCCGTTGCCGCTGCTGGACGTCGTGCTGCCGGTCGGCATCTCCTTCTTCACCTTCCAGGCGCTCAGCTACGTCATCGACGTCTACCGGGGGCAGCTGCGGCCGGCCAAGCCCCTGGACTTCGCCGTCTACCTGTCGTTCTTCCCGCAGCTGGTGGCCGGGCCGATCGTGCGCGCGGCCGAGTTCCTGCCCCAGCTGCGCAGACCCCGAGACCCTCGGCGCGTCGACGGCGCCCGAGGCTTCTGGCTGATCACCGGCGGGCTGTTCAAGAAGGTCGTCGTCGCCAACGTCCTGGCCACCCAGCTCGTCGACCCCGTGTTCGCCGGCCCCGCCCAGCACTCGTCGCTGGAGATCCTCACCGCGATCTACGGCTACGCGGTCCAGATCTACGCCGACTTCAGCGGCTACACCGACATCGCCATCGGCTGCGCCCTGCTGCTGGGCTTCCGCTTCCCCGACAACTTCGACGCCCCGTACGCGGCGCTGTCGCTGGCCGACTTCTGGCGGCGTTGGCACATGACCCTGTCGCGCTGGCTGCGCGACTACCTGTACATCCCACTTGGAGGCTCCCGCGGCTCCGAGCGCGCCACGTACCGCAACCTGCTGCTGACCATGCTGCTGGGCGGGTTGTGGCACGGGGCGGCGTGGACCTTCGTCCTCTGGGGAGGCCTGCACGGGCTGGGGCTGGTCGCCGAGCAGCGCGCGCAGCGCCGTGTGGGCGCCCACCGGCCGGCCCACCACGACGGTGCCTGGCGACGGGCCCGCCAGCGGCTGGTGACCTTCCACCTGGTGTGCCTGGCCTGGGTGTTCTTCCGCGCCGAGTCGATGACCGCGGCCGGGACGCTGTTGCGGCGCCTGGTGACCGCCTGGGGGCCGGCCCCGGCGGTCACGCCCACCGTGGTGGCGCTCATCGCCCTGGGCATCGGCCTCCAGTACGTCCCGCGCGACCTCGGCGCCCGCCTGCAGGTGGCGTTCTCGCGGCTGCAGCCGGCCCCCATGGGCCTGGCACTGGGCCTGGTCCTGCTGGCTCTGGACGCTCTCGGCCCGGCGGGGGTGGCTCCCTTCATCTACTTCCAGTTCTGATGGCCGCTCCCCCGCCGCGCCCGACCCCCCGGCCCATGGCGGCCGGGCACGCCATCCTGGTGGTGGTCATCGCCTTGCTGGTGGGGACGCTGCTGAACGCCCGCGACATCCAGGCCACCGCCCGGCGCCAGCCGTTCGGGTGGCAGCGCAACGTCGCGATGGCGGCCATCACCCCCGTGCAGGCGCTCAGCGCAGCCCTGGGTCTGGACCGCCCCCGAACGGCGATCGACCTGGCGCTGGGGCGCGACCCCGGCGCTCGGACCGGCGCCGCCGGCGCCGCGGGCACGACCACCGCCGCCGCGGCCACCCCCCCGCCGCCGGCCTTCCCTCAGTCGGCCGAGGACGAGGCGAGCCCGGCCTCGCCGCCGGCGCCGCGCACGCCGACCCGCGCCGAGCCCCTGCGTCTGTTCGTGGGCGGAGATTCCATGGTCGGCCAGTTCGGCCCTGCCCTGTCCAACCTGGCCCGCCGCACCGGCGTCATCGACGCAGAGTTCGAGTACGAGTTCTCCAGCGGACTGACCCGCCCCGACTTCGTGGACTGGCCGGCCCGCCTGCGTGAGGTCGGCCGCAGCCAGGATCCCGAGGTGCTGGTGCTCATCTTCGGCGGCAACGACGCCCAGGACCTGAAGTCCGGCGACCGGCTGGTACCGCTGGGCACGCCCCAGTGGCGGGCCGAGTACCGCCAGCGTGTCGCGCAGGTCATGGACCAGCTCGGCGCCGACGGCCGCAGGGTGTTCTGGGTGGGCATGCCGATCGTGCGCTCGGCGACCTTCGAGGAGCGAGTGCGGATGCTCAACGAGATCTACCGCACCGAGGCGGCGGCACACCCGTCGGTGACCTACGTCGACAGCTGGGACCTGTTCGCCGGCCCCGACGGCCGCTACGCCGAGTACCTGCCGGACGAGACCGGCGCCCTCACGGACATGCGGCTGAACGACGGGATCCACCTGACCACCGCGGGCGCCCAACGGCTGGCCGCGCAGGTGATGGCGCTGGTCGCCGCCGAATGGGCGCTGCCGGAAGGCGGGTCGGAGCCAGTCCGGCCAGGGTAGGCTCAGACGTCAGCCGTCATCGCACAACCGGTCGTGGCCGGGCCGAACAGCGCAAGGAACCGCGCATGAAGGCACGCATCGAGTACGACGGGCACGCGTTCGAGGCCCCCCTCGTCGTCGGCTCGGAGAACGAGAAGGCCGTCGACATCTCGAAGCTGCGCGGCTCGACCGGGCTGATCACCTACGACCCCGGATACGCCAACACCGGGGCGGCCAAGAGCGCGATCACCTACATCGACGGCGAGCAGGGGGTGCTGCGCTACCGCGGCTACCCGATCGAGCAGCTCGCGGCGCACTCGGACTTCATCGAGACGTCGTACCTGCTCATCTACGGGGAGCTGCCCACCCAGCAGCAGCTGCAGGAGTTCCGCTACCACATCGTCCACCACACGCTGCTGCACGAGGACCTGCGCCGCTTCTTCGACGCCTTCCGGCGCGACGCCCATCCCATGGGGATCCTCGTGTCGGCCACCTCGGCGCTGTCGACGTTCTACCAGGACCACTACGACCCGTTCGACCCCTACGACGTCGAGGTCACCATCCACCGGTTGATGGCCAAGCTGCCGACCGTCACCGCCTTCGCCTACAAACGCTCGCTCGGTCAGCCCTACGTGTACCCCCAGAACCGGCTGGACTTCGCCGAGAACTTCCTGCACATGATGTTCGCCGTGCCCGCCGAGCGCTACGAGGTCGACGCGGACATGGCACGGGCGCTGGACCTGTTGTTCCTGCTGCACGCCGACCACGAGCAGAACTGCTCGGCGTCGACGGTGCGCCTGGTCGGGTCCAGCCAGGTGAACCTGTACGCCTGCGTCGCCGCGGGCATCTCCGCCCTGTGGGGCCCGCTGCACGGCGGCGCCAACCAGCGCGTCGTCGAGATGCTCGAACAGATCCGCGACGCCGCCGGTGACACCCAGTCCTTCGTGAAGCGTGCCAAGGACCGCAGCGACCCCTTCCGCCTCAGCGGCTTCGGCCACCGCGTCTACAAGAACTACGACCCCCGGGCGCGGATCATCAAGGAGGCCGCCGACCGCGTCGTGCACAACTTCGTCGGTGACGACCCGCTGATGGAGATCGCCGTCGAGCTGGAGCAGACCGTCTTGCACGACGACTACTTCATCGAGCGCAGGCTGTACCCGAACGTCGACTTCTATTCGGGCCTGATCTACCGGGCGCTGGGGCTACCGCTGACCATGTTCCCGGCGCTGTTCGCCCTGGGGCGCCTGCCAGGCTGGATCGCGCAGTGGAAGGAGATGATCGAGGACACCGAGACCCGCATCGGCCGTCCGCGCCAGATCTACATCGGCGCGAACGAGCGCGACTACGTCCCCATCGAGCGGCGCTGAGGCGAAGCGAGGCCCGCGCCCGCCGCGACGGGCCGGGGGCGGTCCAGCTCGGGGCGCGACAGGTAGCCGACGACGCTGCGGATGACCTGGTCGGACCCCAGCATCGACATGTGGCCCGTGTCCCGAACCCTGATGTTGACCGCCTGCAGCGCCGGCGTGGTGAGCTTGGCGCTATCGGCCGGCACGACGCAGGCGTCCAGGTCGGTGTAGTAGGAGACGTAGCGCACCGGCCCGGGGCGTGCGGTCTGCTCGAGGTCGCGCATGAACGCCGACTCCCAGTACATCTGTTCCGCCGCGGGGCCCACGGCCAGGCCGGCGGCGTAGGTCCCCCGATGGGGAGTGGCCAACGTGACGAGCGTGTCGACGCGGGCGTCGCCGCCCAGATGCTGGATGTAGTAGCGCGCGGCGATGCCGCCCATCGAGTGGGCCACGATCATGCAGCGCGCCGCCGCGCGGTCGCCCACGGCCCGGTCGACCTCCCGCCCCAGGCGCCCGGCGATCTCAGGCAGGCTCCAGCGCTGCTGGGGGTAGTCGAAGGACCGGACGTGGCCGAACCCGGCGCGCCGCAAAGCCCCGCTCAGCCTCAGGAACACGCCGCGGTTGAGCAGGTAGCCGTGGACGAGGACGACCGGCGCCGGACGCGCCGGGGACCCGGCGTCACCCGACTGGGGCGGGGCCGGGTCGTCCAGCTGCCGGCCGGCGGCCGCCAGGGTGACCGGGTACGCGGCGGTGTGGGCCATCGTGAAGGCGACCTCGACCGCGGCGCCGACGTACGCCTGCGGCCGCAGCAACGC
>DASZOD010000335.1:0-6357 GCA_035550935.1 Egibacteraceae bacterium
GAGCGGAGATGTACAGCTGGCTGAAGGCCGGTGAGGTCTCGGCGGGGGTGCCGCCCAGGCGCATCCGCTGCTTGCCGCCCGCCTCGAGCTTGCGCAGCGCGCTGGCGAGCGCGAGCGGCTTGCCCGACAGCTGCGCGCCCGAGGCGTCGGCCTGGGTCTCGCGGCTGCGGGTGACGGCGAACTGGATGAGCATGGCCGCGATCGGCGCCAGCAGGATCATCGCCAGCTGAGCGAACGGGTTGGCGCTCTCGTCGTCGCGGCCGCCGAAGAAGAACGCGAAGCGGGCCAGGAACGTGACCGCGGTCGCGATGGTCGCCGCGATCGTGCCGATGAGGATGTCGCGGTTGTAGACGTGGCTGAGCTCGTGGGCCAGAACGCCCTCCATCTCGTCGCGGTCCAGCAGGTCAAGCAGCCCCTGGTTCACGCACACCGCGGCGTGCCGGGGGTTGCGCCCGGTCGCGAACGCGTTGGGCTGGGGCGACGGTGAGATGTACAGCCGCGGCATGGGCTGGCCGGACCGCATCGACAGGCCCTGCACCATCTGGTGCAGGAAGGAGTTCTCGCCCTCCGGGAGGGGACGGGCGCGGGCCATGCGGATGGCCAGCTTGTCGGAGAACCAGTAGGCGCCCACGTTCATGGCCAACGCCAGGAAGAGTGCGACCAGCAGGCCGCCTTCGTTCCAGAACGACCCCACCCACAGCATCAGGCCGGACAACGCGGCCAGCAACACGAAGGTCTTGAACGACTTGAACATCGCTCGGGTCACTCCTCTGCGGTGACGGAGCCCTCAGGTCGGTCCGCCTGTGCACCAGCCTACCTGAGCGAGCACACTCCGCGGCGCTGCTAGGGGGCGGCGCTGACGAGCGTGGATGCGCCGGCGAAGCCCGCGAAGGCGTCGGGCAGGAAGAACACCCCCAGCGCGACGAGCGCCAGGCAGGTGATGGCGAAGTTCAGCGCCAACCCGGGGCGGATCGGCTCGGGCTCGACGGGCGCGTCCATCCACGCGGTCCGGGCCACCGCCAGGTAGTAGAACATCGCGATCACCGAGTTGACCACCACCGCTGCGGCCAGCACGTAGTTGCTGGCGTTGGCCGCGGCGACGAAGATGAAGAACTTCGCCCAGAAGCCCACCGCTGGGGGCACCCCGCCCAGCGACAGCAGGAAGACGGTCAGGGCCAGGGCCATGCCGGTGGAGCGCGCGCCGAGCCCGGCGTAGTCGCGGACCAGGCGCTCGGGGTGGCGGCGGGCCATGGCGGTGACCACCGCGAAGGCGCCGATGTTCATCACCGAGTAGGCCAGCAGGTAGATCAGCACCGACGCGAACGCCTGGGCGTTGATGGCGGCCGCGTCCGGGTCGGCGCCCAGCGGTCGTGCCAGGGCGAACGGCACGAGCATGTAGCCGGCGTGGGCGACCGACGAGTATGCGAACAGCCTGACGATGTTGCGCTGCTGCAGCGCGGTGAGGTTGCCCAGGGTCATGGTCAGGACGGCGACCACGCCGAGGATCGGCGCCCACACGTCGGCCAGCGGCAGGAAGGCCACGAAGCAGACCTGCAGCAGGCCCGCGAACCCAGCGGCCTTCGACGCCACCGACAGGAAGGCGGTGACCGGCACCGGCGAGCCCTCGTAGGTGTCGGGGGCCCAGAAGTGGAACGGCACCGCCGAGACCTTGAACCCGAAGCCGACGATGACGAACAGCAGGCTGGCCAGCAGGATGGGGTCGCGGGGGGCGTCGGCGAGCCGGGCCGCGACGCCGACGAGGTCGGTGGTGCCGGTGACGCCGTAGACGATGGACAGGCCGAACAGCAGCACGGCCGCCGACAGCACGCCGAACATGAAGAACTTCAGCGCGCCCTCGGTGCTGCGCAGGTCGAACTTGCGCAGCCCCGCCATGACGAACCCGGGCACGCTGACCAGCTCGAGGGCGACGAAGATCATGACGAGGTCCCGGGCGCTGGGCATCAGCAGCATCCCCAGGAACGCCGACAGCAGCAGGAAGTAGTACTCGCCCTGGTAGGTGCGGATCTCCTGGAAGTAGCGGTAGCTGACGAACAGCACGAACAGCGCGGTGGCCAGGAAGAACACCTTGAACAGCAGCGCGTAGGCGTCGACGACGAACATGTTGCCGAAGGCCGCGCGGCGCCCGCCGTCGAGCGCCAGGGCCACCACCCATCCCAGGGCGGCCGCCACTCCCACCGTCGCGATCGGGTTCACGAAGCGCTTGCGGGGGCCGGTCAGGAACAGCTCGGTGAACAGCACCGCCAGCGCCGTGGCCAGCAGCGTCAGCTCGGGCGCGAGCGCGAACCAGTCGATGCGGGTGGCGGCGGGCATGGCGGTCATGAGCCGAAGGTGGAGGACACGGCCGCCGTGACGTCGGGGTTGGTGACGCCGAACACCAGGAACGGCAGCAGCCCGAGGGCGAAGATGAGCACCAGCAGCGGCGTCCAGCTACCCCACTCGATCGCGGAGACGTCGGCCAGCGGCTGGTCGCGCCAGCGGTCGGGAGCGTGGCCCATCATGACCCGCTGGATCATCCACAAGAAGTAGCCCGCCGTCAGCACGGTGCCGACCGCGCCGAGCACCATGAGCGTGCGAAACAGCGGCAGGTAGCCGGCGTCCACCAGGCTCTGGGCGGGATTGAAGGCGGCCAGCAGAGCGAACACCTCGCCCCAGAAGCCGGCCAGGCCGGGCAGACCGAGGCTGGCGATGGCGACGAAGCCGAGCACGGAGCCCATCCTGGGCATGACCTGCAGCATGCCGCCGCCGATGTCGCCGATCGTGCGGGTGTGGTAGCGCTCCTTGACGCTGCCGGCGACGAAGAACAGCATCCCGGTGATGACGCCGTGGGCGACCATCCCGAAGATCGCCGCGTTGATGCCGGTCGGCGTCAGGGTGGCGATCCCGAGCATGACGAAGCCCATGTGGCCCACCGAGCTGAAGGCGATGAGCCGTTTGAGGTCGCTCTGCGCCAGGCAGCACAGGGCGCCGTAGAGGATCGCGACGACCGCCAGCACCGCGATGATCGGGGCGAACGCCAGCGCGCCCTCGGGCAGGATGGGCAGCGCGACGCGCACGAAGCCGTAGGTTCCCATCTTCAGCAGGATGCCGGCCAGCAGCACCGAGCCGACGGTCGGAGCCTCGGTGTGGGCGTCGGGCAGCCAGGTGTGGAACGGCCACATCGGCACCTTGATCGCGAAGCCCAGGAACACCCCCAGGAAGGCCAGGCGCCCGAAGGTGCCCGCGAACTGTCCGGCCTGCCCGAGTTCGGCGAGCCGCACGATGTCGAACGTGCGCTCGCCGCTCTGGAAGTACAGCGCCAGGAAGGCCACCAGCATGAATACGCTGCCGAACAGGGTGTACAGGAAGAACTTCACCGCGGCGTACTCGCGCTGGGGTCCGCCCCATACCCCGATCATGAAGTACATCGGGACCAGCACCAGCTCCCAGAAGACGAAGAACAACACGAGGTCGAAGGCGATGAAGGTCCCGGCCATGCCGGTCTGCAGCAGCAGCATGAGGGCCAGGAACGCCCGGGGGTTGCCGGGCTCCTCGAGGTGCTGGAACGTGTAGACGGCGCAAAGGAAGGTCAGCAGGTAGCTCAGGACGAACAGCGGCAGGCTGATGCCGTCGATGCCGACGTGGTAGCGGGCGCCGATGGCCTCGATCCAACCGACGTCGACCTCGAACGCCAGGCCGCGCGAGCCCCAGTCGTAGCCGGCCAGGATGGCCAGCGACAGCAGCAGCGCGGCCAGCGACACCACCACGGCCACCGCCTTGGCCGACTCCTCCTTCGCCTTGGGGATGAGCGCCATGACCCCGGCACCGGCCAGGGGCAGGAACACCGTGGCGGTGATCGCCAGCTTCTCCCACATCCTTGCGATTCCCTCCTCGTCGGGCAGGATGCCGCGCTCCTAGGCGGCCGCGAAGGCGATGGCCAGCACCACCACTCCGGTGAACATCGCCCCGGCGTACAGTTGGACGTTGCCGCTCTGGACGAACTTGACCAGCCCGCCCGTCCAGTTGGCGGAGACCCCCACGCCGTTGACCGCGCCGTCGATGCCCTTCTGGTCGCCGTAGGCGTAGGTCACGTCGGCCACCCGGGCGGTGCTGACGCCGGCCAGGTACACGATCCGATCGATGACGTGGTCGTTGAGCCAGTAGGCGGCCGCGGCCACCGTGTCACGCAAGGGGCGCACGATGAGGTTGTGGTACAGGGCGTCCAGGTAGTAGCGGTTGACGAGCACCCGCGACACGGCCCCGAGTCGCAGCATGGGGTCGCGCTCGGGCGCGGGAGCGCCGCGGTACAGGGTCCGCCCCAGCCAGATGCCGGCGAGCGCCAGCAGCGTCGTGCCGAACGCCAGGGTCCGCACGAACGTCGCGGCATGGCCGACGAAGTGCGACAGGTCGAAGGCCGTCCACGCCGCGAAGCCGGTGGGGTGGAACGCGGGGAACGGCAGGTTGACGAACCCGATGCCGACCGCGGGCACGGCCAGGGCCACCAGCGGCCAAGCCATGGTTGGCGGGCTCTCGTGGGGATGGCCCTCGCCGCGGTAGCTGCCGGCGAACACCAGGTACAGGGCCCGGGTCATGTAGAAGGCGGTGAGCATGCTCCCCAGCACTCCGAGGACGAGGACGAGCGAGCCGGTGGGCCCGCCGTGTTGCAGGGCGCTGGCGAGGATCTCGTCCTTGGACCAGAAGCCGGCCAGCGGCGGGATGGCCATGAGCGCCAGCGACCCCGCGAGGAAGGTCCAGAAGGTGACCGGCATGGCTTTGCGCAGGCCACCCATGTCGCTCATGTTGTTCGAGTGGGTGGCGTGGATGAGTGAGCCGGCGCCCAGGAACAGCAGCGCCTTGAAGAACCCGTGGGTGAACAGGTGGAAGATCCCCGCGGTGTAGCTGAACGCCAGTGCCGCCACCATGTAGCCCAGCTGGCTGACCGTCGAGTAGGCCAGGACTCGCTTCACGTCGTCCTCGACGGTGGCCAGCAGCCCGGCACCGAACAGGGTGACGGCGCCGACCACCGCGATGACGGTCAGCGCGGGGGCCGAGGCCTGGAACAGCGGGTAGAGCCGGGCGATGAGGAACACCCCGGCAGTGACCATCGTGGCGGCGTGGATCAAGGCCGACACCGGCGTGGGGCCGGCCATCGCGTCGGGCAGCCAGGTGTGCAGCGGGAACTGCGCCGACTTGCCCACGCAGCCCAGGAACAGCGCCACGAGGCTGAAGGTCAGCAGCCCCTCGTCGAGCGGCCCGAAGGCGGCCTGGCCGGCGGCGACAGCGTCGATGAGGTCGCCGATGTGGAAGGTGCGGAACTGCGCCCACAGGGCGATCACGCCCACGAGCAGGCCGACGTCGCCCAGCTTGGTGGTGAGGAAGGCCTTGATCGCCGCGTCGGAGTTGCGCTTGTCCTCCCACCAGAAGCCGATCAGCAGGTACGAGCACAGGCCCACCAGTTCCCAGCCGACCAGCAGCATCATGAGGTTGTTGGCGACCACGAGCAGGAGCATGGAGGCGGTGAACAGGCTCAGCAGCGCGAAGAACCAGGTGTAGCGGGGGTCTCCGCGCATGTAGCCGGTGGAGTAGACCTGCACCGTCGCGCTGACGAAGGTGACCAGCAGGAACATCATCGCGACCAGCCCGTCGACGCGGGTGCCGGCCTGGAAGCCGGACTCTCCGTCGAAGCGGGCCAGCACGACGGCCCGCTCGTTGACGTACGTCTCCATCCCGGGCGGCATCTGCAGTTGGATGCCCCCGCCGGTGGCCTCCTCGACGACGGTGTGGGCGAACTCGAAGAGGGCCACGGCCCGGACGTTGGCGGAGAACACCTCGACGGCGACCGCCACCGACAGGGCCAGCGCCAGCGCGATGGCGACGATGCCGACCTCCGCGCCCTGCTTCGGCATGCGCTTGCCGAAGAAGAAGATCACCGCGGTCGCCGCCGCCGGCAGGGCAGGAACCAGCCACGCGTAGTCAGACGCCACGGCGCGCCCTCTAGTACCTCATCAGGTCGGCGTCGTCGATGTTGACCGAGGCCCGGTTGCGGTACAGCAGCAGGATGATCGCCAGCCCCACGCCGACCTCCGCAGCCCCGATGGCGATGACGAACAGCGCGAATACCTGACCGGTCAGGATGCGGTCGCCGGCGGCGGCGGCCAGCTGTCCGAAGGTGACCAGGTTGATCGTCGCGCTGGCGAGCATGAGCTCGACGCTCATGAGCACGAGCACGGCGTTGCGCCGCGACAGGACCCCGAACACTCCTACGGCCAGCAGCAGCGCCGCGAACACCAGCGGGTAGGCGGCCTGCATCAGGTGGTGACCTCCTCGCTGGGGCGGGTCACGCCGGGGCTGGCGCTGGCG
>DASZOD010000336.1:0-10994 GCA_035550935.1 Egibacteraceae bacterium
GCGGGGATCCAACTGGGTGAGGGCGGCGGCGCAGCCGCCGCCGGCGGGCGGGGATCCAACTGGGTGAGGGCGGCGGCGCAGCCGCCGCCGGCGGGCGGGGATCAAACTGCCAGCATGTCGGGCTCGTCAGGGTGCGGTCCGGTGCGACGCGGGACGTGGCCAGCGCAGCGGCCGTTCGGCGCGCTCGGGCGGCCACACCGCCCGGCGCGCGCCGTCCTGCCACTGCACCGTCCATACCCGGTGGCCGGCCTGCAATCCCGACTCCGGGTCCAGCCGGAAGCGCCCGTACAGGGTGGTGCAGCGCAACCGCTTGGCCGCCGCCAGCTGGGCGCCGTCGGCGACGTCGCCGGTGTCGCGCAGGCAGCGAGCGGCCAGGACGCCCGCCGCGAACGCCTGGACCGCCGGGTAGGCAGGCTCTCCCCCGGCGGCGCTGCGGTAGGCGTGCCTGAACCAGTCCGCGGCGGGCCCTTCGTCGGGCTGGGGCGCGGTGGCCGGCAGCCACTGGGCGGGTCCCAGCAGGCCTTCTCGGGCCTCGCCGAGTTCGGCCAGCACCTCCTCGACGCCAGCGCCGACGAACGCCGCGGCCCGCCACGGCCGCGCCAGCAGCTGCCGGGCAGCCGTCAGTTCGTCGTCGAAGCCGGCCGCCACCAGCAGCACGTCGGCGTCGCCCACGCGGCTGGCCGCCGCGGCCGCATCGCCCGCCGGGAACCTGACCTCGTGGACGTCGAAGCCCAGCCGTCGGGCCGCCTGTCCGGCGCCGGAGGCGACGTCGCGGCCGAAGCGGGTGTCCACGTGCAGCAGCGCGACCGTGCCCGCGTCCGGGGCGGCGGCGCGCACCGCCTGCAGCGCTCCCACCAGGTAGGTGGAGGCTGGAGCCAGGACGTTGATCGCGCCGGCAAACTCCGGCCAGGCCAGCCTGGAGCTGGCCCCGCCGTGATTCCACACCACCCGGTCGGTGGCGTCCAGGACGGCCGTGGCCGGCCCGCTGCCGTAGGGGCCGAACACGACGTGGGGCGCCCCGGCGACAGCCTCGCGGATGGCCGCAGCCGGGTCCGGCCGGCTGTCGCGCACGTCCAGCTCCACGCGCCGCCACCGCGGCGGCAGGTCGGCGGCCTGCTTGGCCCATAGGTCCAGGGCGGCGGCGGTGGCCTCGCCGTAGCGCGCCAGCGCCCCCGACAGCGGGGTCACGAGGGCCGCGCGCAGGACCGCCACCGCCGCCCCTACAGACGGTCGGGGGAGATCCCGACGCAGCGTACGGGCCCCGGCCCGTCGGCGGCGAGCGCCCAGCTGCGGCCCTCGTCGGCGGAGACGAACAGCTGCCCGTCGGCGGTGCCGAAGGCCGTCGCCGAGCCGGCCGCGGCGAGGCAGTGGGTGTCGATGTTGGCGCCGAACCACTCGGGAAGCCCCCGGCGGCAGCGTTCCAGCGCCCCGCCGATCCCGTCGCTGCGGTAGACGGCCGCATGCCGTGTGGCCGGACCGGTGGAGGCGCCGACCAGGACGGTGTCGCCGGCTACCGCCGCCGAGCGCAGGTAGTTCCCGTGCAGCCCGGCGGTCTCGAACACCCACGAGTCGCCCAGGTCGAAGCTGACCGCCAGCCCTCGTGCGGTCGCGGCCACCAGCCGCCCTCGGGCATCGGCCAGCACCTGGTGGACGTCGGCGTCGATGTCGATGGTCGGCTCCCACCGAAGCCCTGCGTCGCTGGAACGCGCAACCCCGCCGACGTGGACGTTGACGTACAGCCGGCCGTCGGGGTCCTCGGCGACCGAGCGCACGTCGGGCGGCCCGCCCCACGGGGTGTACCAGCCCTCGCGCCCGGGGACCTGCTCGAAGGACTCCAGCGGCTCCGCCCAGCCTTCGTCGACACGCAGCAGGTGCCCGCCCGAGGTCCCCACCAGCACTCCCGCCCCGGTGACCGCCAGGCAGCGCGCCTGCAGCCCTTCCACCGTGGTCACCCGCTCCCAGGACCCGTCGGCGCTGCTGCGCCACACCTCGTGCTGGCCGGTGATCGCCCACCAGCCGCCCGCGTCGGGCGCCACCGCCGTGACGTCTCGGCCGCCCAGATGCACGCGTGCCCGGGCACCAACCTCGTGCAGACCGTCGGAGCGGCCGGCCACGATCGTCACCATCGTGCCTCCTGCTGGTCACACCCGGGGCGCTCACTGCGCCTGTGGGCCGCCGTCGTCGCCTGCCCCGGTGTGCGGGCTCCTGGGCCCAGCCGCAAGGGTAGGGCCTCCTCGCTGGCCGGTCGCGCCGGCGCCCGCTCAGCCGCGGAGTCGGTCCTCGCGCTCTTCGTCCTGGACCTCGGAGCGGATCGCGGCGGAGGTGTAGTCCAGCCAACCGAGCACCTGCCAGGAGCGCACGTCCGGGCTGCTCATGATCGACAGCGCCCGCTCGCCGTCGGGCAGGAGGTGCTCCAGCACCATGACCCAGCCCAGCGGCATGCCACCGCCGCGGTCGTCGAGGAGTGCCTGGATCCCCTGCTCGATCGGGGCAAGCTCGGTCTCCTCGTGCGGTCGGTTCACCGCTGCCGTCCTCCGCGCGGCGCCTGCGATGCTCTGCTCGTGAGAGACCGGGCCTGGTCGCCGACCGGAGGGGAAGCGGTCCGGGCTGGCACCTGCCGGTGATGCATCGTTATCATCGAGTTCCTTCCGGGGGAAGGTCCCGGCGCGGCGTCCGGGACTGCTGCGGGGCGGGCGGCAGCCCGGGTGGCGTACCGGTGCCCTCACGAATCGTGCAATACCCATCACCGCGGGTGCCAATGCCCATCCGGCCATCCCACCTGCCGGGTCACGACCGCGCGTGGTCGGTTGGAGCCGGCCGGGGCCCCGTGCGAGACTCCTGCATCGCCGTCCCGCTCGAGACGACGAGAAGGATGCCGATCTTCGCACGCCGCCCGTCCCTGACGACGACGCCGCTGGTTCGGCTCCTGGCCGTGCTGGCGCTGGCAGGCGCGCTCCTCGCGCTGCCCGGGCCGGCCCTGGGCCAGTCCAGCCCCGAGGACGTCCGGCGCGCCGAGCAGCGCCTGCACGAGATGGAACGCGACTTCCAGCTGGTCGCCGAGGACTACAACGCCGCGCGCGAAGAGCTGCTGGAGCTGGGGGGCCAGATCGAGGCCGCCCGTGCCCAGGTGGCCCGGATTGAGACCGGCATGGCCGGCAGCCGTCAGGCTGCCAGGACCCTGGCGCGCAGCCTGTACCAGGGGGGCGCCGTGGCTCAGCTCGAGACGCTGCTGTCCGCCCAGGGGCTGGCCGAGGTGGGCGACCGCGTCGGCTACCTGGCCGTTTCCCGGCGCAGCCACGGCGCGGTCCTGGAGCGCTTCGCGGCCTCCCGGACGATCCTCGACCGCCGGCTCACCGGGCTGGCCGAGGCCCGCGCCCAGGCGGAGCGGACCGAGCAGCGGATGCGTCGCCTGCAGGCCAGCGTCGAGCGCACGCTCAGCGGCCAGCGTGGCGAGTTGGCGGCACTGCGCGCGGCCGTGGACCGCGCCGAGCGCGCACGCGTGGCGCGCGAACAGCAGGCGGCGCGGGCCCAAGAGCCCCGTCGAGCCGCCCAACCCCAGCAGCAGCCGCCCCGCGCGGCTCCTGCCCGGGAGCCGACGCCGGCCACGGCGTCGACGGCGGTCGCGTCCCCGGCCCCCTCGTCGCGGGCGCGGACCGCCGTGCGGGCGGCCCTGTCCCAGGTCGGCAAGCCGTACCGCTGGGGTGCCGCCGGGCCCGATGCCTACGACTGCTCCGGCCTGTCCCAGTGGGCCTGGAGACAGGCGGGGGTGCACCTGCCGCACAACTCGCGGATGCAGTTCGCTGCGACCGCCCGGGTGGCCCGGCAGGACTGGCAGCCCGGCGACCTGCTGTTCTTCGGCAGCCCGATTCACCACCTGGGGATCTACATCGGCGACGGCCAGATGGTCGAGGCGCCCTACTCGGGCAACCAGGTTCGGGTGCGCTCGGCGTACCGCTCGGACTACGCGGGCGCCGGCCGGCCGCGCTAGCCCGCCAGCCCCAGGCCGCTGTCACTTGCGCATCGGCTGGGTGCGTCCCCCCACAGCTCGAGGCCCCCGAGCCGCAACGGCGTCGGGGGCCTTGAGCGCTTCATCGCCGGCCGGATGGGCGGCCGGCCACTAGGGTGATGCTCGAGGTCGCCGGAGGCGTCCTTGACCCGGCGCGGCCGGCAGGGGCCCGGTCACAGGACCCGCCCCTGACAGTTGCCCCAGCCGGTCCGCGGACCCGGGTACGGGCCCGGGATGGGCCTGCCCGGCCCCTACCAGCAGGCCCGCGCCCAGCACGAGCGCGAGCAGCGCCAGGGTCAGCGCCGCCGAGGTGTCGATACCGGTCCGGGCCAGCCGGCCACCTTGCCCGGCCTGGTCCGCCGCGGCCACCATCGTGCGCTCCCCGCGGTCGGCGGCCACGACATCGGTCCGCCGCTGGGCGGCCGCGCCCGCGGGCGTGGCCGCCGCCGGGGCTGCCCCGCCGGCCGTGGTCCGGCCTGCCGCGTCGTCAACGGGAGGCGCCGCCACCGTGGTCTGGGCAGGCGTCGCTTCGGCTGAGTTGTCGCCGACCAGGGTCTCGGATCCGGGCTCGCCGGTTCCCCCGCCGCTGGCCTGCGCGGGCGTGGAACCGGTGCGGTCCACGGCTCCTGAGTCTCCCGACCCGGGGGTGACCCCGGGCACGATGGTGTCGGGTGGCGTCTGACCGACGGTGACCGACTGGCCCGTGTCACCGGCGGTGGACCCCTGCTCGGTGGCGTCGCCGCCGGCGACGACCTGCTCGAACACGTTGGTGAAGCTCACCTCGGTGCTCTGGCCGGCGGCGATCGTCACCGTGGCCTGGGTGCCGGCGCCGGTGGAGCCGGCCACGGACACCGTGGTCGCGTCGGCGTCGCCGCTGTCGGTCTCGGTGACCGTGCAGCGGCTGCCTGCGGGGAGGTCGGCAGCGGTCCAGGTGTCGCCGTCACCCAGCGTGAAGGCCGCGGGGCCGACGGCAGGGTCGTCGCTGTCACAGGCCACCTGGAAGCCGAAGGACGTCTCGGCAGGGGGCTGCCCGGTAACGGTCTTGGTCACCGCCAGCGTTCCTGGTCGCGGGGTCGGCGGGGCGCACGAGACCCAGAAGACCTTGTGCTTGGCTCCGCCGGGAGTGCCCACGGAGTCCACCGACAGCTTCACGTGGAAGCCCTGGTTGCCGTGGGGCTCGGCGCCCGAGGCGGCGAACTCCTCGGACAGGTCGTAGCTTCTCGAGGCGACCAGCGTGTTGCCGTGCACCTCGTCGTCGTCGGCGAACGTGATGGTGTCTTCCAGCAGCCGGTCGGCACCGCTGGGCGACCTCGTCGGCGCCTGCAGGTCGAAGACCACCGAGGCCGAGTCGGCGTGGAACCCGTAGAAGTCGACCTGGAACACGCAGTCCACGTGGGGCTCGTTGCCGGGGTGCTCGTCGAACGGGGCGCCGTCGACCTTGACGGTCCCCGCGTTGCCGCGAGGAACCCGCGCGGTGGCGGTCTCCAGCTCGAGCTGCTGGCCCGGAGCGTCAGGGTTGGGGCCGGGGACGCCGCCAGGCGCAGCAGCGGCCGATCCCGACAGCAACGGCACGATCGTCAGGCAAAGGCTGGCAACGAGCGGCGCACGCGACAGCGCTCGTCGCCGGGGTGGGGAACGCATGGGATAGCTCCTCCGGAGGCTTCGGTCGGCCACAAGGCCGACGGACCTGTTCAAGCCGGGCCGGGCTCGCCACTGGCTCCCCTCCGGGCGCAGCAAGCCCCCCACAGGGTCGTGGGCCTGCTCGGCGACCGTGGGGCCGCCCGAAGGTTCTCCGCCTCCCGCAGCCGCCGATGAGTCAGCGCCGGTCGGCTGCCTCAGCAACCCGCCGGTCCCGCAGTGGCCTTCGCCTTCCCACCGTCGGCGTTGCCCAGTATCCGCGGCTCAGGGCGAGAAGTCAACGCTACGTAATGACGACAGTGCTCTTAGTGATCCGCGCCGTTGCCGCTCACACCGCCTCATCCAGGTCGCGGGTGCGCAGGTAGGTCTCGAGCTTGCGCTTGATCCGCTGCAGGGCGTTGTCGATCGACTTTGTGTGGCGCTGCAGCTCAGCCGCCATCTCCTGGTAGGTCTGCCCCTGCACGTAGCGTTGCAGCACCGCAGCTTCGAGCTCTGACAGGATCTCGGCGAACCAGCGCTCGATCCGTGCCAGCTCGTGGCTGGAGACCACCAGGTCCGCTGGGTCGTCGCCGCCGGCGAGCAGCTGCTCAGCCAGCTCGTGACCGCCCCCCTCAGCCCGTTCCTCGGGCAGGTGCAGGGGGACGTAGCTGTTCAGGGGCGCGTGCTTGAGGCGCGTCGCCGTCTTCACGGCGGTGACGATCTGTCGGGTGATGCACAGCTCGGCGAACGCGCTGAAGGACGACTGCCGGGCCGGGTCGTAGTCGCGGACCGCCTTGTACAGCCCGATCATGCCCTCCTGCACGACGTCCTCGCGGTCGGCGCCCACCAGGAAGTACGAGCGCGCCCTGAGCCGGACGACGTGGCGGTAGCGCCGCAGCAGCACCGACAGCGCGTCGTCATCTCCTGCCCAGGCGCGGGCGACGAGTGCCTCGTCGCTGTCGTGGCGCGCCGTGAGGGCCGAGCCCAGGGAAGCCTCCGGCGTCAAGCGTTCTCCCATCGGCTGCCGGCCGCCGTCCCAGCGTGGCGTGCGCTGGTGGTGTCGGCACGAGTATTCGGGCCCGTCGTGGCCCGCGTCAACCCCGGGTCAGCCCGTTGGCACTAGTCCTGCGGCATCCCACCCGCCTCGCGGTCCAGGGCCAGGCGGCGCCGGCGCACCTCGAACAGCACCAGCGCGGCCGCCACGCCGGCGTTGAGCGAGGCCAGGCGCCCGGCCATGGGGATGGCCAGCCGCTCGTCGACCCGTTCGTCCACCAGCCGGGAGAGGCCGGCGCCTTCGGCGCCCACGACCAGGGCGACCCGGCCACCCAGCAGCGGCGAGTCCCACAGCGACGTCTGGGCCCCCGCGGTCAGCCCGACGGTCCAGAAACCCACACCACCCAGGTCACCCAGGGCCCGGCTGACGTTCGCGACCAGCGCGACCGGCAGCCAGCTGAAGGCTCCGGCTGAGGCCTTCTCGGCGGCGGCGGTGACGTGAGCACTGCGGCGGCGTGGCAGGACCAGCCCGCCAGCCCCGGCGGCCTCCGCGCTGCGGGCTATCGACCCGAGGTTCTGGGGATCGGTGACACCGTCGAGCACGACGAGCAGGTCCCCGCAGGCGACCTGCTGGAGTCCCACGTACGGGTAGGGGGGCGCCAGCGCCACCACCCCCTGGTGGCGGACCCCCTCGGCGAGGGCCTCGAGCTCGCCGGTGTCGGCCCAGCGCACCGTCACGCCGGCCAGGCGGGCAGCCGCTGCGATCCCGTCCAGCTCGGCGCTGCGGGTCCTGCCCCCCGCCAGCACCACCTCGTGCAGCCGCCGACCCGCGCGTAGCGCCTCCATCACGGGCCGACGGCCGGGGACCAGGTGGCGCGCGCCGCGGCGGGCGGTCAGGACGGCGGGCCAAGCGCGCCGGCAGCGGCCGCGGCACCACCCGCCGGTGCGCGGCTCAGGTGCCAGCGCGGGCCTTCGGAGGAGTCCTCCACGACGATGCCCAGAGCCCCCAGCCGGGCCCGGATCCGGTCGGCGGTGGCGAACTCGCCGCGCTGGCGGGCCTCCTCGCGCAGATCCAGCAGCTGGGCGACCAGCGGCGCGACAAGCTCCGAGCCGGAGGCCTCGTCGAAGCGGTAGCCCAGCACGCCCGCCAGCTCGAGGAACACCGCGCCGACGGCGCCCGCCTCGTCGTAGCGGCCCGCGGCCAGGTGCTGGTGACCGGCCGCGACCAGGTCGAACAGGACCGCGTGCGCCGCCGGGGTGGACAGGTCGTCGTCCATCGCCGCACGGAAGGCCTCGCGGGCCTTCGCCGCCTCGGGGGTCTCGGCGACCGCCGGCGCCCTGGCCGCCACGGCTCGGACGAAGCCGTGGAAGCGCCCGAAGCCGGCCGCCGCCTCGTCGAGGCGCCGCGGGCTGAAGTCGACCGGCGAGCGATAGTGGGCGGCGAGGTAGTAGAAGCGCAGCACCCAGGGCCCGTAGCGGTCCAGGGCCTCGGCCAGGGTGATGAAGTTGCCCAGCGACTTGGACATCTTCTGGTCGTCGATGCTGAGCAGCCCGTTGTGCATCCAGACGCGCGCAAAGCGCCGACCGGTGGCGACCTCGGACTGGGCGATCTCGTTCTCGTGATGCGGGAAGACGAGGTCCATGCCGCCGGCGTGGATGTCGAAGGAGACACCGAGATACTTGGTGGCCATCGCCGAGCACTCGATGTGCCAGCCTGGCCGTCCCCACCCCCAGGGACTCGGCCAGCTCGGCTCCCCGGGCTTGGCGGCCTTCCACAGGACGAAGTCGAGCGGGTCACGCTTGCGCTCGTCGGGCTCGACCCGCGCCCCGGCGCGCAGCTCGTCGACGTTGCGTCCCGACAGCTTGCCGTAGTCGTGGAAGGCTCGGACCGCGAAGAACACGTCCCCCCCGGACGCGTAGGCCGCGCCGACCTCGACCAGCCGTTCGATCAGCCCGGTCATCTCCAGGATGTGGCCGGTCGCCCGTGGCGCCACGTGCGGGGCCAGGACGCCCAAGCGGGCCATCTGCTGGTCGTAGACGCGGGCGTAGCGCTCGGCGACCTCGGCCGACGGCCGGCCCTCGGCCAGGGCCCGGTTGATGATCTTGTCGTCGATGTCGGTGACGTTGCGGATGTGGAAGACCTCAAGACCCGACCATTCCAGGTAGCGGCGCAGGACGTCGGGGACCAGGGCCGCACGGGCGTGGCCGAAGTGGGGGACGTCGTAGACCGTCGGTCCGCACACATACAGGGTCACCCGGCCCTCGTCGCGGGGCACGAGTTCCTCGATGGCTCTGGTCAGCGTGTTGTACAAGCGCATCTTGGCAAGCCTAGTGCAGGTCGGTGCGTCGGTGGCGTGGCACGGCGCCGACCACGGTGCACGCCCGCGGCCGGGTGGCGCCGGAGGCTAGCGTGATCGCCCTGCCAGGACTGCGACGGCCAGGCAGGCGATGCCCTCCCCGCGGCCGACGAAGCCGAGGCGGTCGGTGGTGGTGGCCTTCACGCCGACCGCCCCCTCGGCGATGCCGAGCATGCGCGCCAGCGACGCCGTGATCGCGCCCCGGTGCGGAGCGATGGGGGGGTGCTGTGCCAGGATCGTGCAGTCGACGTTGCCGACGGTCCAGCCCGCCGCGCGCACCCGGCGCAGCGCCTCGGCCACGAAGAGCCCGGAATCGGCTCCGGCCCAGACCGGCTCCGCGCTGCCGAACAGCGTGCCCATGTCGCCCAGACCTGCCGCGCCCAGCAGCGCGTCCACGAGCGCGTGCGCGACGACGTCGGCGTCGGAGTGGCCGGCCAGCCCCGGCCCCTCGGGGATGCGCACGCCGCCCAGGACCAGGCCTCGTGCCGGATCCCGCGAGAAGGGATGGACGTCCACGCCCTGGCCGACGCGCACCCCGCTGGTCACCGCGCGCGGAACCTTACACCCGAGGCGCCGGCGCGCGGTTGGGGTGGCGGGCCGCGAGGACGAGCTCGGCCAGCGCAAGGTCGCCGGGGAAGGTGATCTTGAGGTTGCTGCGGTCCCCCTCGATGAGGCGGACCCGGCCGCCGGCCCGCTCGACCAGCGACAGGTCGTCGGTGGCCTCGCTGGCGCCGGCGGCGCAGGCATGGACGCGCTCCAGCGTGCGGCGCTCCAGCACCTGAGGAGTCTGGACCGCCCAGAGGCCGCGACGGTCGACGGTGCGCAGGACCTCCTGGCGGCCGTGGTCGAGCAGCTTGAGCGTGTCCACGACCGGCAGCCCAGGCGCCACCGCGTCCCAGGGGGCGGTGAGCGCAGCAATGGTCCGGGCGATCAGCTGGGCGCTGACGAGGGGTCGGGCCACGTCGTGCACCGCGACCACGTGTGCGCTGGGGGGGCAGCCAGCCAGCCCACGCGACACGGACTGCTGACGGCTGGTCCCGCCGACGGTGACGGCCACCGCCTCGAGACCAGCCCGGTCCAGGGCCTGGCGCGCCCGACCGACCTGCCCGGCCCCGACGACGCACACGAGGTCGTCGACCGCCGCGCATGCCACGAAGGCCCGGGCTGCGTGCACCAGCATGGGCTGCCCGCCCAGCTCGACGAACGCCTTGGGTATGCCCGCCTCGAGGCGCTCCCCCGACCCACCGGCCACGAGCACCGCCGCCGTCCGCGGGCGGCTTCCGGTGTCGGCGGCGATCACTCGGTTGAGGCCGGCGGCAGGATCCGGGAAGGCGATTCCGCCGCGGCCGGAGCCGATGTGGGGACATCCACCAGCGTGGCGAACACCATCCGGCCGTTGGGGTTGCTCAGGATGCTCGTCACCTCGCCGGTCACCTCCGCCAGCCGTCGGTCACAGGCACCCTCCATGACCACCATGGTGCCATCGGACAGGTAGCCGACGCCTTGACCGGGCTCCTTGCCGACCTTGAGGATCCGCACCCGCAGCCGCTGGCCGGGCAGCACGGGGGGCCGCAGGGTCTCGGCCAGCGTGTGCAGGTTGAGCACCCGCACCCCCCGGATCTCGGCCACCCGACCCAGGTGGGCGTCGACGGTGAGCAGACTGGCGCCGCGCTGGCGCGCCATGGCGACCAGTTTGGCGTCGACGGCGCCGATCTCGGGGAAGTCCTCCTCGGCCACCTCCAGCGCCACGCCGGCTGAACGCTGCAGCGCTCCCAGGACATCCAGGCCGCGCCGGCCGTGAGCGCGGCGCTCGTCGTCGCCGGCGTCGGCCAGACCCTGCAGCTCGTACAGCACGAACTGCGGCACCACCAGGGTGGAGTCGATGAAGCCGGCCCGGCAGACGTCGATGATCCGCCCGTCCACCAGCGCGGAGGTGTCCACGACCTTGGCCCGTGGGCCCTGGCTGGGCGAGGTGACCGCCAGCCGTCCGCTGACGCCCAGGAAGCGCAGCAGGTCGCCGC
>DASZOD010000337.1:0-8789 GCA_035550935.1 Egibacteraceae bacterium
GCTACGCGACCGCCCTCACCCTCGGGCACGCGCTCCATCGGCTCCTTGGCGCCGGGCCAGGGCTTGGCCTCGCGGGTGGACAGCAGGAAGTCCTTGCGCAACGGGAAGCCCTCGAAGTTCTCCACCGTCAGCAGTCGGGGCAGAAGCCCCGGGTGCCCGTCGAACTCGATGCCGAACATGTCGTAGGCCTCGCGCTCGTGCCAGTCCGCGCCGCGGTACATCCCGGTGAGAGTCGGCAGCCGGGGCGCCTGCCGCCCGCCCGGCGCGACCGCCCGGAGGCTGACGTGGTGACGGTGGCGGGTCGAGTACAGGTGGGTGACGACCGCGAAGCCCTCCTCGCCTAGGTCGACGCCGGCCATGAAGTCGAAGAAGTCGAAGTCCAGCGCCGGGTCGTGCTTGCACAGGCGCGCCGCGGTGGGCAGGGCTTCGGGGACCACGGTGACGGTGAGCTGGCCGTAGGCCACCGCCGCCCGGACGACCCGGTCGCCCAGCCGCTCGCCCAGGTAGTCGGCGAGCGCTTGGGGGCTCATGCCGGCCGGCGCCGGCGTGGTTGCGCGTGAGGCCATGGCGTCCTACATCGGGTCGCTGGCCGGGTGGCGGGTGGGGTCGCCCTCGCCGACCACGACCGGGCGGCGCTCGGCGTAGCGCTGCTTGAGCGACTCCTGGCCGATCATCTCCTGCAGCTTGATGATGCCTTCCAGCAGCGCCTCGGGTCGGGGCGGGCAGCCGGGCACGTACACGTCGACCGGGATGATCTGGTCGACACCCTTGGTGACCGAGTAGCTGTCCCAGTACGGACCGCCACAGTTCGAGCACGAGCCGAAACTGATGACGTACTTGGGGTCGGGCATCTGGTCGTACAGCCGCCGGATGGCGGGGGCCATCTTGTCGGTCAGGGTGCCGGCGACGACCATGAGGTCGGCCTGGCGCGGGCCGTGCGCGAAGGGGATGACGCCCAGACGGATGAAGTCGTGGCGCGAGGTGGAGGTGGCGATGAACTCGATCGCGCAGCAGGCCAGCCCGAAGTTCATCACCCACAGGCTGTACTTGCGCCCCCAGTTGAGGACGAACTTCAGTGGCTGCGGCGGTTCGGTCCTGTCGATCAGACCCACTTGAGCACCCCCTTGCGCCACTCGTAGGGCAGCGTCAGCGTGACGAAGAACAGGAACACCAGCATCGACCCGAGCATCATGCCCTGCGCCGCTGCGGGAGCGTCGCCCAGCGACACCGCCCACGGGAAGATGAACAGGGTCTCCACGTCGAAGACGACGAACATGAACGCGAACAGGTAGTAGCGGATGTGGGTCTGCGACCAGCCGGTGCCGACCGGGTCGATGCCGCATTCGTAGGTGGTCAGCTTGGCGCCGTACTTGCGGTCCGGGCGCACCAGCCGGTTCACGGTGAAGGCCGCGGCCACCACCGCGATGCCGGCCACGACAAGGGCCAGAACCGTGCCGTAGGCCTGGTAGTACTCGGTCATGGCGTTCCTCTTGGCCGTGCCACTGCGACGCGCACAGATGCCAGCTTGTTGGCCTGTTCCCGGCGCCACCGCTCCCGCAGGGCGACAGGGATCGAGACGCGACGCAGCCTGGGCGCCCGTGACGCCATTGTACGCAGTCCGCTCCGGGGCGCCCCAACCGCCGGCCGGGGGTGCGGCCGGGTGCCCGGCCCTGCCCTGGTGGCTCGGCGGAAGTCGCTGGCGTCCAGCGCGTCGAGCAGGTCGGCCGCGCGTGGATCACCACGCTGTCCGAACCGACCCACAGCAGGTCGACCTGGTCCCAGCCGGTCAGAAGCCGCGCTGTCGGGTCGGGCGCCAGGTCGGCGTGACCATAGCAGTGGCGCGACCGCGTCGGCGGCCGGTCCCCCGGCTGCAAGCCCGTAGGCCCGTCGATGATCGCGAAGCGCCGCTGCCCAGCGGACGACTCGCCCGATTAGCGCGGTGGCGATCCGGTGCCGCGGTCTCGGCGCGCTCGGCCCCGGCCACCGACGCAGCCAAACGGTTGGAGCCTTTGCGACATATCTGTCGCCAATGCTGCAACCCAGCGGGGAAGTCTTGCTCCGGCTGACCCCGCCTTCGCGCGGTCGAGGAGGGGCGAGCACCGACCCTCAGCGCGTACGTGGCCGCCGCACTTGAGGAGAAGGCCAAGCTGGATGATCTCGCGACCCTCTTGTCGCAGATGCTTGCTGAGTCCGGTGGACCGCTGACAGACGAGGAACGGGCGGCGGCGGACGCGGTGCTCGACGGTTGAGCGGGGTCACATTGGATGCCGGCCCCTGATCGCCTTCGAGCGCAACGAACGATCGGTTGTAGCCCTCATAGCCCGCGCTCACGAGCGTGGCCTCTCTGTGGCCGTACCGCCCGGGGTCGTTGCGCAGACACGGCGCGACGGCCGCCGTCAGGTCCGCCTGGTGCGGTTGCTGGCCTCGCCTGTGACCGAGATCGTCGCCCTGGACGACCGCACCGCCCGGGCAGTCGGGCAGCTGTGCGGGGTTGCCGGCGTGACCGACATCGTCGATGGGTCGTGTGGTGTGCCGCTGAGCGCGGCCACCGCGTCGTCACCAGCGATCCGGATGACCTTCGCGGCATCGACCCACGGGTCGGCATCATGGACGTCTGAACCGGCGCGCCAAGGACCGCGACCGTCCGTCCTGGCGTAGCGGGCCGGACGGCCGGCCGGCTCAGGAGACGCGGTTGGCGGCGTAGTCAGCCAGGTAGGTCAGGGCCTGGAGGGCCGGCGAGCCACCGTCTGTGCCGTCGAGGACGCGTAGGGCACACTTCGCCTCGCTGGCCTCCATGCGGGCCGCGTCGCGGGCGAGGTCCATGGCGGGGTGGGCCCGCAGCAGGGCCAGCGCCGCGTCGACGTTTCCGTCGGCGGGGTCGGCCAGCAGCCGGCCCAACGCGCCGTCGGGGCCGTCGGCCTCCAGGGCGAGCAGGACCGGCAGGGTCCGCACGCCCTCGCGCAGGTCGGTGCCCGGCAGCTTGCCGGACTCGGCCGGCCGCCCGGCGATGTCGAGCACGTCGTCGGCCAGCTGGAAGCTCATACCCAGATGCCAGCCGTAGCCGGTCAGCGCCTCGACCGCCGCGGGGGGCTGGCCGCTGAGCAGCGTCCCCAGCCGGCAGGAAGCGGCGATGAGCGCCGCGGTCTTCTCGCCGATGACCTTCAGGTAGTGCTGGCGGTCGGGCTGCAGAGGGTCGGCGCCGTGGGCCTGGGCGCCGGCGGAGCCCTGCACCTCGCGGATCTGCCCCCGGCACAGGCTGGCGAGCGTGCGCGCCATGACCGCGGTGACCTCGACTCCCAGTGCCGCCGACAGCTCCGAGGCTCGGGCCAGCAGGAAGTCCCCGGTCAGGATGGCCACGGTGTTCGACCAGCGCACGTGCGCCGCGGTATCCCCGCGGCGCAGCGAGGCATCGTCGATGACGGCGTCGTGGTACAGCGTCGACAGGTGCACGAGTTCCACGATCGCCCCGGCGTCCACGAGCGCCTTGCTGGCGGCGGCGCCGCCGAGCGCGCCGGCCAGCAGCACGAGCAGGGGACGGAAGCGCTTGCCGCCGGCGTCGACGAGGTAGCGGGCGGCCTCTTCCAGGAACGGCAGGTCGCCGGCGACCAGCTCGTGCAGCCGGCGTTCGACGAGGACCAGCCCCGGGCGCAGGTCGACGCCGCGTTCGGCGCCCTTGCGGGCGAGATCGTCGACGGTGCTCTGGGACAGGGCCATGGCGGCCGGGCTTACCCCACGACCGTGGCCGCTTGACGCGCCAGGTTGACCACCGCGCCGGGAAGGATCCCCAGCGCGACGACCGCCGCGGCCGACAGGGCCAGGCCCGCCGACAGGCTGGCGGGGAACTCCAGCGGCGGCTGCTGGGCGGCGTCGGCGGGCTCGTCCTCCATGAACATCGCGACGATGACCCGCAGGTAGAAGAACGCGGCGATGACGCTGGACACCACACCGATGACGACGAGCGCGGCCTGACCGGCCTGGACGCCCGCGCGGAAGACCGCGAACTTGGCCATGAACCCCGCGGTGCCGGGCACGCCGGCCAGCGAGACGAGGAACAGCGCGAGCATGATCGCCGGCAGCGGGTGGCTCTTGCCGAGCCCGCGCAGGTCGTGGATCGCCAGCGCCCTGTGGCTGCGGCGCTCCAGCAGCGCCAGGACCCCGAAGGCGCCCAGCGACATGAGCGCGTAGGCCAGCAGGTAGAACAGCGTCGCGCTGACGCCGTCGCGGCTGACGGCGATGAGCCCGATGCTGACGTAGCCGGCGTGGGCGATGGCCGAGTAGCCCAGCATCCGCTTGATGTCGATCTGGACGACCGCCAGGACCGCGCCGACGATCATGGTGACCGCCGCCACGAGCCAGACCACCGGAACCCACGACCACTGCAGCGTTCCGAACGCTCCCACGAACACCCGCAGGAACGCGGCGAAGGCCGCCGCCTTCGTCGCGGCCGCCATGAAGCCGGTCACCGGGGTGGGGGCTCCCTGGTAGACGTCGGGCGTCCACATGTGGAACGGCACGAGGGCGGTCTTGAAGCCGAAGCCGACCAGCAGCAGGCCCATGGCGGCCAGGCTCGCCCCCCGGGGCGCATCGAGGCTGGCCAGGGCTCGCCCCGCGTCGGTGACGTTCGTCGAGCCCGCCACGCCGTAGACCAGGGCGACGCCGTACAGCAGCAGCGCGCTGGAGAAGGCCCCGAGCAGGAAGTACTTCAGCGCGGCTTCCTGGGAGTGCAGGTCGCGTTTGGCGAAGCCGCACAGGATGTACAGCGACAGCGACAGGATCTCGATCGAGATGAACACCATGATGAGGTCGGCGCTGGCGGCCAGCAGGTTCATGCCGGTCGCGGCGAACAGCACGAGCGGGTAGTACTCGCCGCGGTGGATGCGCCGCTCCTCGGCGTAGGCGTAGCCCAGCAGCACCGTGACCAGCCCGGCCGCGCACACGGTGACCCGCGTGAACAGCGCGACGCCGTCCACGGCGACCATGCCGCCGATCGCCGAGCGGCTGCCGACCAGCGCCAGCCCCTCGGGGCCGACCACCTCGCCGGCGTACGTCGCCCACTGCCAGGCGGTGACCGCGGCGGTGGCCGCGAACCCCAGTGCCGCCAGCAGCGCCTCGAGCAGTCGCGGGCGGTCCCGCCAGATCGCGGTGAGGACGAACTGTGTGAGGCCGCCCACCCCCAGTGCCCACGCCGCCGGCAGCTGTTCGGTCTGGACGCCGAGGAGGACCGCACCGGCCACCACGGCGCCGGCGACGAGGAACGAGGACTGCAGCCGGCTGTCGCCGGCGGTGTCGAGCAGGAGCACGAGGATGCCGGCCCCGAACAGCACCAGCTCGGGACTGATGGCCGACCAGGCGATCTCGGGGATGCGCACCGGCAGCTGGGTTGCCTGCCCCTGGGCCAAGAGGGCCAGCACCTACGATCCCTCCTCTCGAGGCGGCTGGGTCTCGGCCACGCGGGCGTCGCTGGTGACCGTGCGCACCACCTCGGCGACGCTGGGGTTGACCCGGTCGTAGAGCGGTTTGGGGTACAGGCCGATGGCGACCATGAGCGCGACGATCGGCACCATGATCGCGACCTCCCGGGCGGACAGGTCACTGACCTCTGAGGAGCGGCCCTCGACCGGGCCGTGGAACATCCGCTGGTAGGCCCACAGCAGGTAGAGCGCCGCCAGGATCACCCCGAAGGCCGCCACCACCGCCGCCCAGCGGGCCGAGACGTTCTCGTAGGCGCCCAGCAGGATCGGGAACTCGCCGACGAACCCGTTGAGCCCCGGCAGCGCGATCGAGCTCATGGCGGTGACCAGGAACAGGCCGCCGAGGCGGGGCGCGGCCGCGGCCAGGCCCGAGTAGTCGGGGATGTCGCGGCTGTGGGTGCGGTCGTAGATGAACCCGACCAGCAGGAACAGCGCCCCGGTGGACAGGCCGTGGTTGACCATCTGCACGACGCCGCCGGCCGCGCCGGTGTCGGTGAGCGCGAACACGCCGATGACGACGAAGCCCAGGTGGGCGACCGACGAGTAGGCCACCAGCCGCTTGATGTCGCGCTGCATCATCGCCACCAGCGCCCCGTAGAGCACCCCGACCACGCCCAGGGCCAGCACCAGCGGCGCCAGCCGGATGGTGGCCTCGGGGAAGTAGGGCAGGCAGAAGCGCAGGAAGCCGTAGCCGCCGATCTTCAGCAGGACGGCCGCGAGGATGACCGACCCGACGGTGGGCGCGTCGGTGTGGGCGTCGGGCAGCCAGGTGTGGAAGGGAAACAGCGGCACCTTAATGGCGAAGGCGGTGAAGAAGGCGAGGAACAGCAGGGTCTGCTCGGTGCCGGTCAGCGCCACCCGGCCGACGACGTCGTAGTCGAACGAGGTGGCCCCGGCGGCGAAGTACAGGTAGAGGATCGCCACCAGCATGAGCAGGCCACCGATGAACGTGTACAGGAAGAACTTGATCGCCGAGTAGCGCCGGTTACCCGCGCCCCAGATGCCGATGAGGGCGTACATCGGCACCAGCTGGGCCTCGAAGAAGGCGTAGAACAGGATGAGGTCGAGCGCGATGAACACGCCGACGAGCCCGGCCTCCATCGCCAGCAGCGCCGCGAAGAACCAGTTCGGGCGCTCACGCTGCTCCCAGGCGGCCAGCACCGCCAGGGGCATGAGGAAGGTGGTGAGCAGCACCAGCAGCAGGCTGATGCCGTCGACGCCCACCCGGTAGGTGATGCCCCACTGGGGGACCCACTGGGCGCGCTCGGTGAGCTGGAAGCCGGCCTCGCCGACCTGGAAACTGGCCAGCACCGCCAGCGACAGCGCGAAGGTGAGGGCGGAGCCGGCCAGCGCGGTGACCCGGATGGCCTGGCGCCTGCTGGCGGGCAGCAGACCGACGACGCCTGCGGTCAGGGCTGGGACGACGACGAGCGCGCTGAGCATCGCTACCTCACGGTCCGACGACGATCCCGCCGACCAGCAGGACGGTGACCACGACGGCGCCGGCGAGCACCGCCAGCGCGTAGCTGCGCACGAAGCCGGTCTGCAGCCGCCGGCCGGCCATGGCCAGCCCGGCGGTGAACCGGCCGACGCCGTTGACCGCGCCGTCGATGCCGCGGTCGTCGAAGGTGGTCAGCCCTTCGGCCAGCAGCCGGCCGGGAAGCGCCACCGTGCTCTGGTACAGCTCGTCGACGTAGAAGCCGTTGAGCAACAGGCCGTAGAGGCCGCCGGCCCGTTCGCGCAGCGCCGCCAGGTCGGCCTGGGGCCGCAGGTACAGCACGGCGGCCCCCGCGATGCCGAGCAGGGCGACGCCCACGGCGATGTACGGCAGGATGGCGTGGGGCACCAGCTCGGCGTGGGGCTCGAATCGGACGACGCTGTGTTCGAGCCAGCCGTGCAGGAAGCCCGTCTTGGGGTTCAGGTTGATGAGCCCGCCCAGCGCCGAGCCCGCCGCCAGGGCGATCATCGGCAGCGTCATCGACAGCGACGCTTCGTGCGGGTGGGCGCCGTCTGGCCAGCGGGCCGGACCCAGGAAGATGAGGAAGAACCAGCGACTCATGTAGAAGCCGGTGATCCCGGCGGTGACGATGCCGACCACCCACAGACCCAGGCCGCCGGGCGTCTCGGTCGCCGCGGTCAGGATCTCCTCCTTGGAGTAGAAGCCCGACAGCAGCGGCACGCCGCTGATGGCCAGCCACGCGATGCCGGCCGTGCCGGCGGTGACCGGCATGGCTCGCCACAGCCCTCCCATGCGCCGCACGTCGGTCGTGTCGAGCAGGGCGTGCATGACCGCCCCGGCGCACAGGAACAGCAGCGCCTTGAAGAAGCCGTGGGTCAGCAGGTGGAAGATGCCGGCGGTGTGGTTGCCCAGGCCCACGCCGACGAACATGTAACCCAGCTGGCTGATGGTGGAGTAGGCCAGGATGCGCTTGGCGTCCAGCTGGGCGCAGGCGATGAGGGCGGCCAGCAGCGCGGTGGCCGCACCGACCCAGGCCACGAGCATCCCCACGTCGGGGATCAGGGTGTAGATCGGCGACGTGCGTGCGATCAGGTACACCCCGGCGGTGACCATGGTGGCGGCATGGATCAGCGCCGACACCGGCGTGGGGCCGACCATCGCGTCGGGCAACCACACGTACAGCGGGATCTGGGCGCTCTTGCCGACGGCGCCCGCCAGCAGCAGCAGACCGATCGCGGCGGCGGTGAAGCTGGCGGGGCCCAGCACCGTGTCGGCGTCGCGCAGCACCTCCGGCAGCGCCAGCGTGCCGAAGGTCGCGAACACCACGAACATGGCGATCATGAAGCCCACGTCGCCGACCCGGTTGACGACGAAGGCCTTCTTCGCAGCGCTGGCGTACTCGCGCCGGTCGAACCAGAACCCGATCAGCAGGTAACTGCACAGCCCGACCAGCTCCCAGCCGACGAACAGCACCAGGAAGTTGGCGCCGGTGACGAGGATCAGCATCGACGCCAGGAACAGGTTCATGTAGGCGAAGTACAGGTGGTAGCGCTCGTCGCCGGCCATGTAGCCCAGCGAGTACACGTGGATGACGAACCCGACCCAGGTGACGAGCAGCAGCATGATCGCCGCCAGCGGGTCGATGAGCAGCGCCCAGTCGACGTCCAGGGCGCCAGCCCCCACCCAGCTGCCGAGGGTCCGCACGAACGTGCGCGCCTCCGCCGGTTCGGCCTTCAGCGCCGCGAACACGAAGGTCGACAGGATCGCGCTGAAGCCGGCCGCGAAGACCGCGATCGCGCCCGCCACCTTCGCCAGCCGCCTGCCGAGGATCATGAGCAGGCCCGCGGACAGGGCGGGCA
>DASZOD010000338.1:0-2671 GCA_035550935.1 Egibacteraceae bacterium
GCCCGACGACGACGGCGGCGACGAGGCGATCTGCGAGGCGGGGATCGCCGCCGACAGCGACGACAGCCCCTCGGCGAAGCCGCCGACGCGCCCGTCGTAGCCGACCAGCGGATACCAGCCGCCGGCGACCTGCTCCATCTCGGCCCGTGACAGGTTCGCGTCGAGGTTGCGCATGACCGTGTCGGCGATCCCCAACGGCACGGCGTAGACCAGGTAGCGACCCCACAGCGGCAGCGCCTCCGGGCTGCGTTCGGGCGTGAGGCTGAAGTCGGCCAGGAAGGCGCCGAAGCGCCGCCAGCGGTGGTGCAGGATCCGCCCGCTGCGGCTGCGCCGGCGCATGAGCGGGCTGGCCCCGACCATGGCGGTGCCGGCGACGACCGCCAGGGCGACGAGCGGCAGGCCTGCGTGCAGCGCGCCGCCGGCCACGATGCCCCCGGCGACCAGGGCGACGCCGAGCAGGACCGCCACCGCCACCGCCCACCTCGGCTCGATCCATCTGCGGGCGCGCCCGGCGCGCTGCAGGTCGGCCACCCACGACTGCCACCAGCGGTAGGCCTGCTGGCGGTTGTCTTTCACCCACTGCTTGAGCTGGGCGTCGGTGACCTGGCGGGCGTCGCCGGCCTGGTCGAACAGCAGCTGCTGCACCGCGCGCTCCCAGGGCGCCTCGGCGTCGCCCAGCCGGCGCAGCACCAGCACGTCGTCGACCTTGTCCCCAAGCAGCCCGTCGCGGACGCGCCGCTGGCGGTCCAGCCCGATGCTGCCCCGCCGCGCCAGGTCCATGATCGTGGCGACCAGCGCCTCGTCGCCGACGTCGTCGTCGGGCGGCGGCGGGGGCTTCTCCGGCGGAGGCGGAGGTGGCGGCGGCGGCTCCGGCGGCGGTGCCTTCTGAGACGCCCCCAGGGTTAGCGGCCAGCCCGGCCGGTCAGGGTGCTTGCCGGACAACCGACCCGCGACCCACTGACCCGCCTGCCATGCCTCGACTGCGACGCGCCGACTGCTCGGCACCGGGGATCACCCGGCGCCGGCGTGGGCGTGGCTTCGAGTACTTCGACCAGGCCGGCGGCAAGGTCACCCATGCGCAGGTGCTGCAGCGGGTCAAGGGCCTGGCCGTGCCGCCGGCCTGGACCGACGTGTGGATCTGCCCGTGGCCCAACGGCCACCTGCAGGCCGTCGGGGTCGACGCCGCCGGGCGCAAGCAGTACCTGTACCACCCCGCCTGGCGGGCCCGACGCGACGCGGAGAAGTTCGAGCGCATGCTGGCCTTCGCGCGCGCGTTGCCGCCGCTGCGCCGCCGCTGCGCCCGTCACCTGGCGGCCGGCTCGGACCTGACCCGCGAGCGGGTGCTGGCGTGCGCGGTGCGACTGCTGGACCACGGCTTCTTCCGCATCGGCGGGGAGTCCTACGCCGCCGAGCACGGCTCCTACGGCCTGGCGACGATGCGCAAGGAGCACGTGTCGCTGGCCGGTGACGTCATCGTGTTCGACTACGTCGCCAAGGGCGGAAAGGAACGGCTCCGCCACCTGGTCGACCCGGCCGTGTTCGAGGTCGTCGCGCGGCTCAAGCGCCGCCGCAGCGGCGTGGAGCTGCTGGCCTACCGCAACGACGGCCGCTGGGTGGACGTGACCTCCCGTGACATCAACGGGTTCATCAAGGAGCAGACGGGTCAGGACTTCAGCGCCAAGGACTTCCGCACCTGGAGCGCCACCGTGCTCGCCGCGGTGGCGGTCGCCGTCTCCGGTCGGGCGGCCGGCTCGGCCACCGCCCGCAAGCGCGCCATCACCCGGGCCTGCCGGGAGGTCGCCCACTACCTGGGCAACACCGCCGCGGTCTGCCGGGCCTCCTACATCGACCCGCGCGTGTTCGACCGCTACCTGTCGGGCTGGACCATCGCCGGGGTCCTGGAGAACCTGGGCGGCGAGGCCGCCTTCGGCACCCCGTCGACCCAGGGCAGGGTCGAGCAGGCCGTGCTGGATCTGCTCGAGGAGCGCACCGGGTCCGACGCGGTCGTGCGCATCGCGTCGTAGGCGGCCGTGGCAGCCGGTCAGGCGCCCGGCTACCGTTCGACCCCGTCCCGTCGACCATGCGAGTCGCTCTCTTCGACGGCTGCCGACCCTGACCGCGCGGAGCCGGCCCCGTTCGTATTGGCTGCAGCCGCAAGGCAGGGACAGGCGAGGCGAGTGAGGAGGTGTGATGCGTCGGATCGATGTGACCCAGCGGCGCGCTCGGTTGGGGGTGCGCCAGCACTTGGCGAGGCCGGCGTCGACCTGTGTGGAGGTGGCTCGTGCCCTGGTGGGCCTGCACTCCTCGGACCCCGCGTCGGTGCTGCTGGCGGCCTGGGCGCGCACCGACGACCTGGTCCCCCAAGACGTCGAGCGGGCCCTGTACGAGGAGCGCTCGTTGGCTCGCGTCCTGGGGATGCGCCGCACCCTGTTCGTCGTGCCCGTCGACTTGGTGGCGACCATCCACGCCGCCTGCACCCGGGCGTTGGCGGCGCGCGAGCGGGCGCGCCTGGTGCGGTGGCTGGAGCAGGCGGGCATCGCCGAGGACGGTGGCCGGTGGCTGCAGCCGGTCGAGCAGGCCACGCTGGACGCCCTGGAGGCTCGCGGTCAGGCCACGGCCGTCGAGCTGTCCCAGGAGGTGCCGGAGCTGCGCGAGCAGCTGTCGTTCGGCG
>DASZOD010000339.1:0-2393 GCA_035550935.1 Egibacteraceae bacterium
GTGCCGGAGGCGCCGCCGGGGGGCGGGGAACAAATTGGGGCCCCGACTACGACGCGCTGCAGGCCACCGACCCTCAGGTCGCCCAGGCGATCGCCGACGAGCTGCGGCGCAAGCGGACCACGCTGCAGCTCATCGCCAGCGAGAACCTCACCTCTCCCGCGGTGCTGGCCGCCCAGGGCAGCGTCATGACCGACAAGTACGCCGAGGGCTACCCCGGACGACGCTACTACGGCGGCTGCCAGTTCGTCGACGTCGCCGAGCAGCTGGCCCTGGAACGGGCCAGGCGGCTGTTCGGCGCCGAGCACGCCAATGTCCAGCCCCATTCGGGGGCTCAGGCCAACATGGCCGCCTACGTCGCCTTGGGCGTCGGGCACGGCGACACGATCATGGCCATGTCGCTGGCTCACGGCGGCCACCTGACCCACGGGTCGAAGGTGAACTTCAGCGGCAAGTGGTTCAACGTCGCGGCGTACGGTGTGCGCGCCGACACCGAGCTGCTCGACCTCGACGAGGTCCGCGCCCTGGCCCGGCGGCACCGGCCCAAGGTCGTCGTCGCCGGCTACACCGCCTATCCGCGCACGATCGACTTCGCGGCCTTCGCCGACATCGCCCGGGAGGTCGGAGCCAAGCTGCTCGTCGACGCCGCGCACTTCGCGGGGCTCGTCGCCGGCGGCGCTCATCCCTCGCCGGTGCCCCACGCCGACGTCGTGACGTTCACGACCCACAAGACCCTGCGCGGCCCGCGCGGTGGCGCCATCCTGTGCAGCGCCGAGCACGCGAAGGCCGTGGACAAGGCGGTGTTCCCCATGCTCCAGGGCGGGCCGCTCATGCACGCCATCGCCGCCAAGGCCGTCGCCTTCCACGAAGCCGGACAGCACGCCTTCTCCGACTACGCCCGGCGGACGGTGGCCAACGCCCGGGCGCTGGCCGAGGCGCTGGCCGCCGAGGGCCTGCGGATGGTGTCGGGCGGCACCGACATCCACTACCTGCTGGCGGACCTGTCGCCCCTGGATCTGACGGGCGCGGACGCCGAGGCCCGACTCGACGCGGCCGGTATCTCGCTGAACAAGAACACCATCCCCTTCGACCCCCGCCCGCCGATGGTGGCCTCGGGCATCCGCGTCGGCGTGCCGTCGGTGACCACCCAGGGCATGGGTACCGCCGAGATGGCAGAGATCGCCCGCTTCATCGGCCGTGTGCTGAAGTCAGAGTCCGAGGTCGACGCGGTCCGCGCCGAGGTGGCTGAGCTGTGCCGGCGCTTCCCGGCCTACGGGGCGACGGCGTGGTCGGATCCCCGCCCGCCGGCGGCCGCTGCGCGGCCGCCCTCCCCCTAGGGCAACCGGGTCCGGGCGGTGGTCGAGTACCTGCACCACCTGGCGGTGTTCGTCGTGGCCCTGGTCACGTGCCTGGCGGCCACGCCCGTGGTCCGCCGCGTCGCCGTCGCGCTGGGAGCGGTGGCCGAGCCGGGGGAACGCCACGTCCACACCGACCCGACGCCGACCCTGGGAGGCCTGGCCCTGTTCGCGGGCGTCCTGGCCGCGATCGCGGCCGCCTCCCGCCTGTCGACCTTCGACGAGGTGTTCCGCACCACCAGCGAGCCCGAGGCCGTCGTGCTCGCCGGCCTGGTGGTGGTCGCGGTCGGCGCCCGCGACGACCTGCGCGGGGTGTCGGCGCCCGGCAAACTGGCGGCGCAGGTCCTGGCCGCGGGCATGCTCGTCCTGCTCGGCGGGGTGTACCTGCGCTGGATCTACATCCCCGGCCTGCTGCCCGGTAGCAACGGCAACATCGTCGTGCTGGGGTTCGACCTTGCTGCGCTGCTGACCGTCGTGGCGATCGTCGCGATGATCAACGCGGTCAACCTCGTCGACGGTCTCGACGGGCTGGCTGCGGGGATCGTCGTGATCGCGGCACTGGCGCTGTTCTCCTACGTGCAGCTGTCCGACGCCTGGGCGCGGGACCTGCCGTCCTCGGCGCCGATGCTGCTGGCCGCCGTCGCCGGGGCCTGCGGGGGCTTCCTGTTCCACAACTTCCACCCCGCTTCGATCTTCATGGGAGACACCGGGGCGATGCTGCTGGGGCTGGTGCTTGGCGCGGGCGGCGTCTCGGCGATCAGCTGGACCGCGGCCCCCAACCAGGGCGACTTCGTGGCGATCTCCATCCCGGTGCTCGTGCCGGCCCTGGTCCTGGCGGTGCCGTTCGTGGACACCATCTGGACCATCCTGCGGCGGCTACGCAGTGGCCGGGCGGTGTTCAGCCCCGACAAGGAGCACCTGCACCACCGCCTGCTGGAGATCGGCAACTCGCACCGGCGGGCGGTGCTCATCATGTACTACTGGTCGGCGCTGCTGGCCTTCGGCGCCGTGGCGGCCGGTCTGGTGCCGCGGGCCGTGCTG
>DASZOD010000340.1:0-10826 GCA_035550935.1 Egibacteraceae bacterium
CGCCCGGGGTGCCCCGGGCGCGCCCAGCCGGCCCCGGAGGCCGGAGGGGCAGGGGTCGCTGCACGACGTCACCTCTGATGTCGGCGGACGTTACGGTTCGGTAGCGGGAACACGCGGAGCGTGGTGCACGGGGCGCTCGGCGGGCGGGCGAGCGCTGTTGTTCGCAGGATGCGCGGTGCGGTCAGGCGGGAGCGGGGCCATGGCGGTGGACGACTCGGTCGCGGCACGGTTGGGAGGCGGGCTGGTCGACGCCCGGACGGCTGACGTCGGCGCGGCCCGGGAACGAGCCCGACAGCGCCGATTGCTGGTGCTGGCAGCGGCACTGGGCGCACCCTGCGCCTGGCTGTGGTGGCAGATCGTCACGGGGCGCCCGTTCAACGTCTTGTCGTTGCCCAACCTGCCGCCGGACTGGCCGATCTTCGTCCTGCCGCTGGCGATCCTCGCGGCGCTCGGACTGGCCTTGGCGATGCCCTTGGCCAGCGGGCGCTCGCCGCACGTGCGCTTCGGTCCCGAGCAGATCGACGTCGGCTTCGACGACGTCAAGGGCCTCGACCCGCTCGTCGACGAGGTCGTCAAGACCCTCAACACCTTCCTCGGCCACGCCCTGTACCGGGGTCGTCTCGGCGGCAACCCCCGCCGTGGGCTGCTGTTCGAGGGACCTCCGGGGACGGGCAAGACCCACCTGGCCAAGGCCATGGCCCGCCACGCTGGGGTGCCGTTCCTGTTCGTGTCGGCCACCAGCTTCCAGTCGATGTGGTACGGGGCGACGGCGCGCAAGATCCGCAGCTACTTCAAGCAGCTACGCAAGGCGGCGCTGCGCGAAGGCGGCGCCATCGGCTTCATCGAGGAGATCGACGCGATCGCAACCGCCCGCGGCGGGCTGACCGCCAGTGCGCCCAGTGGGCCCGTCCGCGCGCACGGCGGCCTGCAGGCGCACCCCTTCGGCGTCAGCGAGAGCACCGGCGGCGTCGTCAACGAGCTGCTCGTGCAGCTGCAGTCCTTCGACGCCCCGCCACTGCGTGACCGCTTCTGGAACGCCCTGGCGACCGCGGTCAACGCCTACCTGCCGGCGACCCGGCAGCTGCCCGCCCGGCCGGCCCGCTACCACAACGTGCTGGTCATCGCCGCCAGCAACCGCGGCGACAGCCTCGACCCGGCGCTGCTGCGCCCCGGGCGCTTCGATCGGCGGCTGACCTTCGAGCCGCCCGCCAGGCAGGCCCGCCGCGAGCTCGTCGACTACTTCCTGGCTCGCAAGGCCCACGGGCCCGAGCTCGACCGCGACGAGCTGCGCGAGCAGCTGGCGGCCCAGACCTTCGGCTACACGCCGGTCATGATCGAGCACCTGCTGGACGAGGCGCTCGTGCTGGCGTTGCGCGACGGGCGCGACGCGCTGTCGTGGCGCAACGTCCAAGAGGCCCGCCTGACCGGAGAGGTCGGCCTGAAGAACCCGGTCACCTACACGGCCGTCGAGCGGCGCACCGTCGCCGTGCACGAGGCCGGCCATGCCGTCGTCGCCCACCTGGCGGGCACGCGCCGGCTGGAGGTGCTGTCGATCGTCAAGCGCAGCGGCTCGCTGGGGGTGCTCGCCCACGGCGACGCCGAGGAGGTCTACACCCGTTCGCGCAGACAGATGTACGCCCTCGTCGACATCGCCCTGGGCGGCCTGTGCGCCGAGGAACTGCTGTTCGGGGAGGCCGGCACCGGCCCCGGCAGTGACCTGTCCTACGCCACCCAGGTCGCCTGCGAGATCGTCGGCTCTGCAGGCATGGCCGGCTCGCTCGTGTCGCTGGCGGCGGTGCGCCACGGCGCCTTCAACGAAACCAACCTGGTCGGGCTGGTCCTCGCCGACCCGGTGGCCCGCCCGCGGGTAGACCGGCTGCTGGACGACTCACGCCGGCGGGTCCGCACCCTGCTGGAACGCAACCGCCACCTCGTCGAGACGCTGCGGGACGCGCTGCTCGAACGCGACGAGCTCATCGGAGCCGAGATCGTCGACGTGATCGAGCGCGCCGGTCCCGCAGCGACGGACGACCTGCGGGTCGAACAGGCGGAGCCCGTCCTGGGCGCCTAGAGACCTAGCGCAGCCCGAGTCGGCGGGAACACGCCGGCCAGGCCGACCAGCCCTGGGCCGACCGGACCCGCTGGGCGACGGCGATCTGCTGGCTGCGCGTCGCCTGGTGCGCCTGGGGGGCGTAACGGGCGCCGCCGTAGGCCCGCCAGGTGTCCGGGTCGAACTGCAGACCACCGTCGTAGGTGCTGTCGATGCTCCAGTCGCCGCCCGACTCGCAACCGGCCAGGCGGTCCCACACCCCCTGGGAGGCGGTGGCGGTGCCGTCTGACGGAGCACCTTGGGAGGCGGCGGTGCTGTCGGACGGGGCCGGCTGGGCGGGCGACCCGGCCGTCGCCACCGCCGCCGCCGGCAGCGGTCGTTGGGCCAGGGCCGTGGCGGCCGGCGGGACCACCAGCACCTGGCCGGGGTGGATGAGGTCGGGGTCCGCAACCTCGGGATTGGCGTCGAACAGCAGGCGCCAGCCGTCGGTGGCGGGCAGACCGTGCGCGGCGGCGATGCTGCTCAGCGAGTCGCCTCCGCGGACCTGGTACTGCACGCCCGGCGACCTGGGCGAGGGCGGCGCCTGCGCCGCCAGCGGTTGGGCTTCCGGCTGCTCACCGGTCTGCGCGTGCGCCTCGGACGCGCCGGCGCCCGCAAGGGCGACCGCCGTCGCGGCGGTACCCACCAGCGCGCGCACGCCGGGGCCGGAGCGGGCTCGGGCCGTCGGTGCAGGGTTGGCTGACATGGCTTCCTCTCTGGTTTGCGTCTTGGCCGTGAGCGGCTGGCGCGGCGACCCGCGCGCCGTCACGCAGCTGCCGGCGCCTCCGCCGGCTCTGGCCGGCGCCGGCCACCCCGTCAGGCGCGGCGGTGCGAGTCCCCCCGGGTACGACTCGGCGTCACAGCGGGACGTCGCTGTCACCGGCGGCCTGGGAGGCGGCCGCCCTCGGACGTTGACCCTAGCTTGCTTGAGAAACTTTGCAGCGGCCGCCCCTGGGCGGCCGGACAGGTGGGCGCGACGGCGCGCGGGTCAGCGCACCGCGACCCGGATGGTGTGCCAGCCGGTGGCACCGTCGGGGGCCGGCGGCGCCCGCCGCTGGGTCTGCCGCTGCCCCAGCCCATCGGTGGCCCGGCAGCGGATCGTGTGCCGGCCGGGAGCCGCCTGCCACTCCACCAGCCACTGCCGCCAGGTGTCGACACCGCCCGGCCCGGCCAGACGCGCCTGCACCCAGGGGCCCTCGTCGACCTGCACCTCCACCCGATCGATGCCCCGGTGCGGGGCCCACGCCACGCCGGCGACCGGCTGGCGCCCAGCGGGCAGCGACGCTCCGTCGCGGGGCACGTCGATGCGCGACTGCGTCTTGACCGGACCCTCCTTCGCCCATCCTCGCGGCACCCAGTAGGCGTCGAAGCCCTCCCAGGTGGTCAGCGCCAGCTCCTGCAGCCACTTGGTCGCCGACACGTAGCCGTACAGGCCGGGAACGACCAGACGGGCGGGGAAGCCATGGGCGACCGGCAGCGGCTCGCCGTTCATGGCGACGGCCACCAGGGCATCGCGGCCGTCGATGGCGGCCTGCGTGGGGAACCCGACGGTGAAGCCGTCGACCGAGCGGCCGACGACCTGCGTCGCCTCCGGGTGCACCCCGGCCCGGGCGAGCACCTCCGCCAGACGCACCCCCAGCCACCGGGCGTTGCCCACCAGCCCGCCGCCGACCTCGTTTGAGACGCACGACAGGGTGATGTCCGCCTCGACCTGCGGCAGCTCCAGCAACTGCTGGTACGACAGCTCGTAGGGCCGTTGCACCATGCCGACCACCCGCAGCCGCCAGCTGTCGGGATCGACCTGGGGCACCGACAGCGCGGTGTCGATGCGATAGAAGCGGTCGTTGGGCGTGTAGAAGGGCGACAGGCCCCGGACGTCGAGGCCGCCGCCGGCAGGGGCACGCGCCAGCGCCCTGGCCGGCGATGGCAGCTCCACCGCCGCCCGGGCGGCGTCGGTGCGGGCCCGCGCCGTCAGGTACCGCCCGCCCCAGCCTGACAGCACCGCGGCTGCGCCCGTCGCCGCCGTGGCCTGCAGGAACGCCCGCCGGTCTCCGCGCTGTCCGATGGGCTCCGCCGGCCCGGCGGACCTCCCGCCCTCGGCGGGCCCGACCCCGCCTTCGGCCGCATCCGGCTCGGCCCCGCCGGCGGCGAGCACGAGCAGCCAGCGCAGCACGGCCAGGCCCACGGCGGCAGCCAGTGCGGCGGTCAGGACCGTCGGGCCCGGCACGTTGCGTGGGTCGCGAGCAGCGGCCAGCGCGCCCAGAAGGCCGAAGGCGGCGAACCCGACGGCGGCAGTGGCGAAGCGACGCGCGCCGGCCACCCCCAGCACCGCGCCAGCTGCCACCGCCAACACGACGATCCCGGCGACGAGGGCAGGTTTGTCGGCGGTGCCCAGCACCGCGATGGCGACGTTCTTGACGGCCGGAGGCGCACTGTCGATGACCCCCGTGCCGACCGCCAGCACGAGCGACGGGACACCGTCGGCCAGTCCCGCGACGAACTCGCTGACTCCCAGCGCCAGGGCGGCCGCCGTCGCTCCCGCCACGGCGGTCCGGCCCCGGCCTGCGGCCGGCGGCCCGGCCGGCACACCGGACCGGGCCGAACGGGCCGTCTTGCTCATGTCAATCCCCACCCTCCGGCGGCGCCGCCCTCCCGGCTCAAGGCTAGCCAGCGACACGATTGTGCGAGGCGGGAGCGGGAATGTTGTGCCCGCTGCAACACGGCGGGCCGTCGGCGACGTTGGCTGTCGGCCTGTCCGCCGCCATCCTCGACGGCGGCGGTGAGCTCACGCCTGGGACCGACGAAGAGGCCACGACCTGACCGACCTCGGCGACGCTCTGCGCACCCACTTCCCACAGCTGCACGGTTTCCTGCCGGGTCAACGCCAGGCCCTGGAGGCGGTGCTGTCGGGGCGCGATGTCGTGGCCGTGCTGCCCACCGGAGGCGGCAAGACGCTCGTCTACCAGCTCGCCGGCATCCTGCTCGAAGGCACCACCGTCGTCGCAACGCCCCTGATCGCCCTGATGCAGGACCAGGTCCGCCGCCTGGCGGGGGGCGAGGACGGCGCGGTCGGCCAGCGTGTCGCGACGCTGTCGGGCGGGGTGCGCGGCGACCTGCGCCAGGCGGTCCTGAACGACCTGCGCACGGGTAGCCTGAGCTTCCTGTTCGCCACTCCTGAGCAGCTCGCCCGCGACGACGTGCGGGCCGCGCTGCGTGGCGCGCCCATCGACCTGTTCTGCGTGGACGAGGCCCACTGCATCTCCGAGTGGGGATTCGACTTCCGCCCCGCCTACCGGGAGCTGGCCGACGCAGCACAGGAGATGGGCCGCCCGCCCATCCTGGCGTTGACCGCCACCGCGCCGGAGGCGGTCCGCCGGGACGTCGCCAGGGAGCTGGGCCTGCGTGAGCCGCTGCTCGTCGCCGCCAACTTCGACCGTCCCAACCTGCACCTGGGGGTCGTGCGCGTGGTCGACGCCGACCGCCGTGACCGCCGACTGGCCAAGGTCCTGGCGGAGGTCGCCGCCCCCGCGGTCGTGTACTGCACGACCCGGCGCGAAGCCGAGGAGACGGCGCTGGCGCTGCTCGAGCTCGGCATCGGCGCCGGCCACTACCACGGCGGCATGGACCGGACTCTGCGCACGGAGGTGCAGGACGCCTTCCTCGGCGACCAGCTCGACGTGCTGTGCGCCACGAACGCCTTCGGGATGGGTATCGACAAGCCCGACATCCGCGCGGTGATCCACCGCACGATGCCCGACTCGGTCGAGTCCTACTGGCAGGAGGCCGGCCGGGCGGGCCGGGACGGCCAGCCGTCGGACTGCGTGCTGCTGTACCGGCCCGAGGACCGCGCCGTGCACGAGCACCTGCACCGGCGCAGCCGGCCGTCGGAGGCGACCGTCGCCAAGATGGTCCACCTGTTCGGCCAGGTTCGCAGCGCCACCCCGGAGGCGGAGGTCGTCACCCATGTCAGCGCCGCCGCCGAGGTCGCCCGTTCGGGGACGCGGTCGCTGCTGGAGGACCTCGACCGCTTCGGCTACATCACACGGTTGAAGTCCGGCATCCGCTGGAAGGGCGACCCGGCTCGCGCGATGGAGGACATGGCCGGCCACCAGGCGGCGCAGGCCGAGGTGGAGCAGTCCCGCCTCGACATGGTCGCCGACTACGCCGAGACGAACGACTGCCGGCGCCGCTACCTGCTCAACTACCTGGGAGGCGAGTACCCGGCCGAGCTGTGCCTGCGCTGCGACAACTGCCTGCGCACGGCCGGGGACCGCAGCCCCGACGAGTGGGACCTGAGCAGCCAGCGCCAGCGGGTCGAGGCGGCCCGCGCCGGGCCTTTCGCCCGCGGCGACGCGGTCACCCATCCCGAGTGGGGCCCGGGCACGGTCCAGCGCGTCGAGAAGGAGGTGCTCGTCGTGCGCTTCGACTCGGTCGGCTACCGCTCGATGCACGCCCCGACCGTCGTGGAGCGCGGCCTGCTGTCGCCGGTCTAGCGCACGGCTTCGCCGACCGATGCCGACCTTCGGCTGGGTCCTGCCCTACCCGTCACGGCGCTCGCCGGTGTTGGCCGACAACGTCGTGGCGACCTCCCAGCCATTGGCGGCCCAGGCCGGACTGGCGATGCTGCGGCGCGGCGGCAACGCGGTGGACGCCGCGCTGGCCGCGGCGATCACGCTGACCGTCGTGGAGCCCACCGGCAACGGCCTCGGCTCGGACGCGTTCGCGCTGGTGTGGGACGGTCGGACCCTGCACGGGCTGAACGCCTCCGGTCGCTCCCCCGCCGGGCTCGACCCCGAGCGGTTCCTCGGACGGGAGTCGATGCCGCTGTGGGGCTGGGACGCCGTCACCGTCCCCGGCGCCGTCTCCGCCTGGACGGCCCTGTCACAACGCTTCGGCGCCCTGGAGTTCGCGGCGCTGTTCGAGCCGGCCGTCGCGTACGCCGCCGGAGGCTTCCCCGTGTCGCCCCTGGTGGCCGCGGCCTGGGCGGCCGAGGCGTCCGCACGCCGCGACCAACCCGAGGTCACGGCGGCCCTGCTGCCCGGCGGCCGCCCGCCCCGGCCCGGGCAGCGGTTCGCTCTTGCCGACCAGGCCCGCACCCTGCGGGCGATCGCCGAGTCGCACGGCGAACGCTTCTACCGCGGCGATGTCGCCGAGCGCATCGCCGCGCACGCCGCCACGTCGGGGGCTGCGCTGAGCGCAGAGGACCTCGACGCCCACCGCGCCGACTGGGTGCAGCCCCTCGCACTGGCCTACCGGGGCGTCACCGTCCACGAGCTGCCGCCCAACAGCCAGGGACTGGCGGCCCTCATCGCCCTCGGCATCCTCCAGCGGCTCCCCGCAGAGCACCCGGTGGACTCGGCCGACGCGCTGCACACCCGGATCGAGGCGACGAAGCTCGCCCTGGCCGACGTCTACCACCACGTCGCCGACCCCGCGGCGATGAAGACCACACCCGAGGCGCTGCTCGACGGCGGCCATCTGTCCCGGCGGGCCGGCACCGTCGACCCGGTGCGGGCGATCGACCCCGGCCACGGCCTCCCCCACCGGGGCGGCACCGTCTACGTGGCCGCCGCCGACGCCGAGGGGACGATGGTGTCGTTCATCCAGTCCAGCTTCCACGGCTTCGGGGCGGGCGTCGTCGTGCCGGGCACCGGCATCAGCCTGTCCAACCGCGGCGCGGGCTTCAGCACCGTCCCCGGACATCCCAACCAGGTGACGCCGGGCAAGCGACCCTTCCACACCACCATGCCGGGATTCGTGAGGGTCGGGCAGCGGGCGCTGTGCGCCTTCGGGGTGATGGGCGCTGCGCTGCAGCCCCAGGGGCACGTCCAGGTGCTGACCCGTGTGGTCGAGCACGGCCAGAATCCCCAAGCCGCGGTCGACGCGCCCCGCTGGCGGCTCGAGGGTGGCCTCGACGTCGCCTTCGAGCCCGGCCACGACCCGGCGGTCGTGGCCGAGCTGGCCCGCCGCGGCCACCGCGTCGTCCCCGCCCGCGGCATGGGCGGGTTCGGAGGGGCTCAGATCGTCTGGCGGCTGGAGCACGGCTGGCTGGGGGCCTCCGACCCGCGCAAGGACGGCCAGGCCGTCGGCTTCTAGGTCCAACCCGCACCCGGCCGCGGGCGGCGATGCACCACCGCCCGCAAGGGAGGGGCTAGAGTACGACCCCGCTAGGAGTCCCGGCTCCGGGCACGCGCACGACAGACGCGGCGGTCAGGAGGAAGCATGCACGCTGGCACGAAGAGCAGGACCATCAGCCTTGTCATCGCCGTGGGACTGCTCGCCGCGGCCTGCGCCCCCCCGCGTGACCAGCCGCCCGCCGGCAGTCAGCAGGCGCAGGGCGGGGAGTTCTCGGTCTACGTCTGCGAGCCCGAGCACCTGGTCCCCCAGAACACCAACGAGACCTGCGGCGCTGAGGTCCTCAACGCGCTGTTCACCGGCCTGGTCGACTACGACCCCCAGAGCGCGCAACCGGTGAACGCGGTCGCCGAGTCGATCGAGTCGGAGGACCAGAGGGTCTGGACCATCCAGATCGCCGACGGCTGGACGTTCCACGACGGCTCGCCGGTGACCGCCCAGTCGTTCATCGACGCCTGGAACTGGGGCGCCTACGCGCCCAACGCCGCCGGCAACGCCCACTTCTTCGAGAAGATCGAGGGCTACGAGGCGCTGCAGTGCCCGGAGGGCCAGGAGTTGGAGGAGGGCGGCTGCCGCGTCGAGCCTCCGGTCACGGAGATGACGGGCCTGACGCTGCACGACGACCGGACCTTCGAGGTCACCCTGAACGCGCCGTTCAGCCAGTTCCCGCTGACCGTCGGCTACACCGCCTTCTACCCGCTGCCGCGGGTGTTCTTCGACGACCCCGAGGCCTTCGAGGAGTCCCCGGTCGGCAACGGCCCCTTCCAGATGGACGGGTCGTGGGAGCACAACCAGCGCATCCGGGTCACCCGCTACGACGACTACGCCGGCGACCCGGCCGAGGCCCAGGCGGTGGAGTTCCGCATCTACTCCGAGATCGACACCGCCTACAACGACCTGCTGGCCGGCAACCTCGACGTCATGGACGACATCCCCTCCGCGCAGATCGAGCGTGCCAAGCAGGAGTTCGGCGACAACTTCATCGAGGACGAGAGCTCGTCGTTCACCTACATCGGCTTCCCCCTGTACCAGTCGGAGTTCCAGAACAAGGACCTGCGCCAGGCCTTCTCGATGGCCATCGACCGCCAGGCCATCACCGAGGCGATCCGCACCGACTCGGTGCCCGCCACCGGCCTGGTGGGGCCGGTGGTGGCCGGCTCCCGCGAGGACGCCTGCGGGCAGCTGTGCGAGTACAACCCCGAGCGGGCCAGGCAGCTGTTCGACCAGGCCGGCGGCTGGGAGGGCACCTTGACGCTGTGGTTCAACAGCGGCGCCGACCACGACCAGTGGATGCAGGCGGTGGCCAACCAGCTGCGCACCAACCTGGGCATCGAAGACATCCGTTTCGAGACCCTGGAGTTCGCCGAGTATCTCGAGAAGCTCGACCAGGAGACGGTCACCGGCCCCTTCCGGCTGGGCTGGGTCATGGACTACCCCAGCCCGCAGAACTACCTGGAGCCCATCTACAGCACCACCGGGTCGTCGAACAACTTCACCTACTCCAACCCAGAGGTCGACCAGCTCATCGAGCGGGGCAACGCCGCGGGCAGCATCGAGGACGGCATCGACTTCTACCACCAGGCAGAGGACCTGATCCTCGAGGACATGCCCAACATCCCGATGTTCTTCGGCCGGGTCACCGGGGCCCACTCCGACCGCGTCGACAACGTCATCGTCGACGCCTTCACGCGCATCAACGTCGCCGACATCGAGGTGGTGCAGCCCTGAGCCGGCCGCGCTGATCGGTTAGCATTCGAGCGGGGCGGCCATGATGGCCGCCCCGCTCGTCCCTTCGTGACGCTTGACGGGCGCGGGGAGGACCATGGGCCGCTACGTCGCTCGCCGGCTGCTGCAGCTCATCCCGGTGTTCTTCGGCGCTACCTTCCTCATCTACGCGATGGTGTTCACGATCCCCGGCGACCCGATCCGGGCGCTGTTCGGGGACCGCCCGGTGTCCCAATCGACCATCGACGTCCTGCGCGAGCGCTACAACCTCAACGACCCGCTGCCGGTGCAGTACGCCAAGTACATCGGCGGGGTCCTCCGAGGCGACTTCGGCGAGAGCTTCCGGGGCCGCGAGGTCTCCGACATCCTGCGGGAGGCCATCCCGGTCACCGTGCGCCTGTCGCTGCTGGCTTTCGCCATCGAGGGGCTGCTTGGCATCCTCGCCGGGGTGCTGGCCGGCCTGCGCAAGCAGTCGTTCCTGGACAACCTCGTGCTGGTGTCGACGACGGCGGTGGTGTCGGTGCCGGTGTTCGTCCTGGGCTTCGTGGCCCAGCTCGTGCTCGGCGTCGAGCTGGGCTGGTTCCCTGTCGCGGGCGTCCGCCAGGGCTGGTACAGCTACCTGCTGCCGGCCATCGTGTTGGCCTCGCTGTCGATGGCCTACATCGCCCGGCTGACGCGCACCAGCCTGGTGGAGAACCTGCGCGCCGACTACGTCCGCACCGCCACCGCCAAGGGTCTGCCCCGATCCCAGGTGGTCGGGCGCCACGCGCTGCGCAACTCGCTCATCCCGGTCGTGACCTTCCTGGGGGTCGACCTTGGCCATCTCATGGGCGGGGCGATCGTCACCGAGGGGATCTTCAACGTACCGGGGGTGGGG
>DASZOD010000341.1:0-7346 GCA_035550935.1 Egibacteraceae bacterium
CCCCAACCTCACCCCCGACGGCTACGAGACCATCCTGCGGGCCGGCATCGACGACTGGGGCGGGGTGTCGCCGGTCACCCCCGACCACGTCAACCCCGAGGCGCCGTGGCCCCACCTGGACGAACTGGCGGCGCGCACCGCCGGCCAGGGCCACCGGCTGGCCGAGCGCCTGTGCGTCTACCCCGAGTACGTGCGCCGGCCCGACCCGTGGCTGGCCGGGCGCATGCGCGGCCCGGTGCGGGCGCTGGCCGACGGCGAAGGCTTGGCCGTGGCCGGGCTGCGTCCCTGCGGCCAGCCCTGGCAGGACCCCGACACCCTGGTGGTCGAGTCCGCCGGCGACGACGCCCGCTGGCTGGAGGCGGTCGCCGGCCAGGGCGTCACCGCGCTGCGGCGTGCGCCGGGGCTGCGCGCCGACGCCGAGGCGGTCTACGGCGACAGCGCGTTGCTCGCCGCGGAGACCCTGGCTGGCGGGTCGCAGCCGGGCGTGTCGGGCGGCCCGCCCCGCCCGAGCCTGCGACCAGAGGTCGCCGCGCTGCTGCGTGCGGCCGAGGCCGGCCACCCCCCCGGCGAGCAGCAGGCGCTGACGCTGCTGCAGGCCAACGGGGCGGAACTGGAGGCGCTGGCGCGCACCGCCGATGCGGTGCGGGCCGAGCGTGTCGGCGACACGGTCACCTACGTGGTCAACCGCAACGTCAACTTCACCAACATCTGCTACACGGGCTGCCGCTTCTGCGCGTTCGCACAGCGCCGCGACGACCCCGACGCCTACTTCCTGTCGCTGCAGCAGGTCGCCGACCGCGCTCAGCAGGCCTGGGACTACGGGGCGACCGAGGTGTGCATGCAGGGCGGCATTCACCCCGACCTGGGCGGGGAGTACTACTTCGAGCTGCTCAAGGCCATCAAGGCGCGGGTGCCGGGCATCCACATCCACGCCTTCTCGCCGATGGAGGTCGCCAACGGCGCGGCGCGCCTGGGCATCGGCGTGCGGGAGTTCCTGGTCGAGGCGAAGGCCTGCGGGCTGGGCACCATCCCCGGCACCGCCGCCGAGATCCTCGACGACGAGGTCCGCTGGGTGCTGACCAAGGGCAAGCTGCCGGCCGCGGCCTGGATCGACGTCGTCACCACCGCCCACGACGTGGGCCTGCGGTCGTCGTCGACGATCATGTACGGCCACGTCGACCAGCCCCGCCACTGGGCGGCCCACCTGCACTTGCTGCGGCGCCTGCAGCAACAGAGTGGCGGGTTCACCGAGTTCGTGCCGCTGCCGTTCGTCCACCAGCAGGCCCCGATCTACCTGGCCGGCCTGGCGCGGGCGGGCCCGACCTTCGAGGACAGCCTGCGGCTGCACGCCGTCGCCCGGCTGGTGCTGCAGGGCGCCATCGACAACGTCCAGGTGTCGTGGGTCAAGCTGGGGCTGGACGGCGCCGCGGCACTGCTGCGCGCCGGCTGCAACGACCTGGGCGGCACGCTGATGGAGGAGACGATCTCGCGCATGGCCGGCGCCGACCACGGCGTGCGCCAGGAGCCCGAGGCGCTGCGCGCCGCAGCCGCCGCCGCCGGCCGACCCGCCGCCGAGCGCACCACCGACTACGGCCGCATCGAGCCCGGCGGCATCCGCTACCGCATCGGCGCGCCCTAGAACACCCCGGGGTCTGTCGACTTTTGGACGCCAGACGTCCTGTCGTCGACAAGGCCCGGGGTTTCGGAGACCTCGGCGGCGACGACGGCGGCCAGGCGGCCGGCGACCTCGCTGGCGCGCGCCTCGCTGTCGGCCTCGACCATGACCCGCACCAGCGGTTCGGTGCCCGAAGCCCGCACCAGCACCCGACCGGAGCCGGCCAGCGCCGCCTCCTCGGCGGCGACCGCCTGCCACAGCTGGTCGGCATGGTCCAGCCGGCGGCGGTCGACGTCGCCCACGTTGACGAGCACCTGCGGCAGCCGGCGCATCACCCGGGCCAGGTCGCGCAGCGGCCGGCCCTCGGCGGCGACCACCGACAGCAGCTTCACGGCGGTCAGCACCCCGTCGCCGGTGGTGGCGTGGTCGGCGAAGATGATGTGTCCCGACTGCTCGCCGCCGAGCAGGTGGCCGCCCGCGCGCATGGTCTCGAGCACGTAGCGGTCGCCGACCTTCGTCTCCACCACCCGCACGCCCAGCCGCTCCATGGCCTGCTTGAACCCCAGGTTCGTCATGACGGTGGTCACGACGCTGTCCAGCCCCCGGGTGCGCTGCAGCCGTGCGACGAGGATGGCCAGGATGGCGTCCCCGTCGACGATCTCGCCGCCGTGGTCGACGGCGATGAGCCGGTCGGCGTCGCCGTCGTGGGCCAGACCTGCGTCTGCGCCGTGCTCGACGACGGCATCGACGAGGCCCTGCGGGTGGGTCGACCCGCAGCGGTCGTTGATGTTCTCGCCGGTGGGCGACGCGTTGATCGCCACCACTTCGGCGCCCAGCCGGCGCAGGACCTCCGGGGCGACCCGGTAGGCGGCGCCGTGCGCGCAGTCGACCACCAGCCGCAGACCCGACAGATCCGCCTCTGCGGCGGCCACCAGGTGCTCGACGTAGGACTCGATGGCGTCCGGCAGCGGGCGGACCCGGCCGATCGCCGCTCCGGTCGGCCGGTCCTCGTCGCTGCGCTGCAGGAGCTCCTCGATGCGCTGCTCTTCGTCGTCGGTCAGCTTGTAGCCGTCCGCGCCGAAGAACTTGATGCCGTTGTCCCCGACGGGGTTGTGGCTGGCCGACAGCATCGCTCCGCCGTCGGTGCCGAAGCGGGTGGTCAGGTAGGCCACCCCGGGGGTGGGCAGGACCCCGAGGGGGACCACGTCGCCACCGGCCGAGCAGAAGCCGGCGACGAGTGCCGCCTCGAGCATCTCCCCCGACGCCCGCGGGTCGCGCCCGACCACGAAGCGGGGACGGGCGCGGCCCTCCTCGCGCAGGGTCCGCACCACCGCCCGGCCCAGCCCCACGGCCAGCTCCGGGGTCAACTCCGTGTTGGCGACGCCCCTGACGCCGTCGGTGCCGAACAGCCGCCCCATGGCCCGGCAGCCGTGGTCAGCGCTTGCTGTACTGGGGAGCCTTCCGGGCCTTCTTCAGCCCGTACTTCTTGCGTTCGGTTTCCCGGGCGTCGCGGGTGAGCAGCCCTGCCTTCTTCAAGGGGCGCCGCCAGTCGGGGTCCTCGGCCTCCAGGGCCCGGGCGATGCCGTGGCGCAGCGCGCCCGCCTGGCCGGACACCCCGCCGCCGTGGATACGTGCGACGACGTCGAAACGGCCTTCGCTGTCGGTCACCCGGAACGGCTCGAGGACCTGCGCCCGCAGCGTCGGGACCGGGAAGTAGTCCTCAAGCGGACGGCCGTTCAGCCGGAACTGGCCGCTGCCGGCGACGACGCGGACGCGGGCCACCGAGGTCTTACGGCGGCCGGTGTAGATCTTGTCAGCCATGCGCTTCAGGAGCCTTTCGACTGCGAGCGCGTCTCCAGCGCAAGCGGTTCGGGTCGCTGCGCCGTGTGCGGGTGCTCCGCGCCCGCGTACACCTTGAGCTTGCGCAGCTGCGCCCGGCCCACGGAGTTCTTCGGCAGCATGCCGCGGACCGCTCGCTCGACGAGCCGCTCGGGCCGCTCGTCGAGCAGCCGGGCGAACGGGATCGACTTCAGTCCCCCAGGGTAGCCCGAGTGGCGGTAGGCCAGCCGCTGCTCGCCCTTGGCCCCGGTCAGCCGGACCTTCGCGGCATTGACCACGATGACGTAGTCACCGGTGTCGACGTGGGGGGCGAAGATCGGCTTGTGTTTGCCGCGCAGCACGTGCGCGACCCGAGTGGCCAGACGGCCCAGGACGGCGTCCTGCGCGTCCACGACGTACCAGCGCCGGTCGATGTCGCCGGGGCGGGGAGAGAACGTGCGCATACCGGGCCCTCGGTCGAGGTCGGGTCGTTGCAGCGGCCGGGTGGTCTGGGAGCAGGCCGACACAGCCACGGGCCAGCCGTACGGGTCCGCAGGCTACGCGGTCGGCCGTGCCCGTGCAACCGACGCGGCACCCGGGTGTGAACCCGGGCTTGGGGGACGGCCCGCAGGATTCAGCGCCCCCTCGGTGACCTCGTTCCCGCCGGCCCGCCGGCGGGGCCGAACGAGACGCCGATCAGGGTCAGGCCGTGGGGCGGCGCCACGTGGCCGACGGCCTGGCGGTCGCGGGCGGCGAGCACGTCGGCCACCCACTCCGGGCGCCGCCGGCCCCGACCGACGGCGACCAGGCAGCCGGTGACCGAGCGCACCATCTGGTGGCAGAACGCCTTGCCGTCGACCCGGATGGTCACCAGCCCGCCCGGGGCCCGCCGGACCGCGACCCGGTCGATGCGCCGCACCAGCTGCTGGTCGCCCCGACGCCGGCAGAAGGAGCTGAAGTCGTGCTCGCCGACCAGGTGGGCGCCGCCGCGGCCCATCGCATCGACGTCCAGCACCGGGCCCCCCAGGTGCCAGGTGTCGTGGCGCCACAGCGGGCTCATGGCGTCCGCGTCGCAGAGGCGGTAGCGGTAGCGGCGCTGCCGCGCCGAGAAGCGGGCGTCGAAGTGGGCCGGCACGCGGCGGACCCGCCAGACCGTCACCTCGGGGCCGCACAGGGCGTCCAGCGCCGAGCGCGCGCCGGCCAGGTCGGACGCAAGGCGTGCCGACGCCGGCACGTCGCAGTGGACCACCTGGGCCGCGGCGTGCACGCCGGCGTCGGTGCGCCCCGCCGCGGTCGTCGGCACCGCCTGGCCGCACAGACGCTCCAGCGCGGCCTCGACCACTCCTTGGACGGTGCGCTGACCACTCTGGCGAGCGAAGCCGTGGAAGCCCGAGCCGTCGTAGGCCAGGTCGATGCGGATCCGTAGCGTCGCGGCTTCGGGCACCCGACGCTAGGGCGTGCCGCCCTCGCCGGCCTCGGACGTCCCGCCAGGTCCGGCGTCCTCGTCCCCGCCGTCCTCGTCTTCGGCGGCCTCGCCAGCGGTGGGCGGCTGGGCGTCGGGTTCCTCCCCACGGTCCAGGGCGGCCATGCGTTCCTCGGCCCGCTCCCGGGCAACGCTCGACTGGGTGCCGCGCTGGCGACGCAGGCTCCAGCGCCGCCGCGGCGCCTCCTCCAAGCGGCCCTCCCCCACGGCGACCACACCTTCGACGAGCTCGATGAGGGCCATGGGGGCGCCGTCCCCCTTGCGAGGCCCCAGCTTGAGCACCCGCGTGTAGCCGCCGTCGCGTCCGGCGAACGCCGGGCCCACGTCGTCGAACAGCTTGTGGACGACGTCGCGGTCCCGGATGACCCGCACCACCCGGCGGCGGCTGTGCAGGTCGCCACGCTTGGCGAACGTGACCATCCGCTCGGCGACCGGCTGGACCGTCTTCGCCTTCGCCAGCGTGGTGCGGATCCGCCCGTGGCGGAACAGCTCCGCCGCCAGGTTGGCCACGATGAGCCGGTGGTGGGCCGGGCTGCCGCCGAAGCGGGGCGCCTTCCTGGGCTGGGGCATGGCAGCGGTCGTCCTGTTGCGGTGGTCAGCCGGAGTAGCCGTAGTCGGCCAGCGACAGGCCCATCTCGGCCAGCTTCTGTTTGACCTCTTCGATGGACTTCTGGCCGAAGTTGCGGATGTCGAGCAGGTCCTGCTCGCTCTTCTGCACGAGCTCGCCGACGGTGGACACGCCTTCTCGCTTCAGGCAGTTGTACGAGCGCACCGACAGGTCCATGTCCTCGATCGGCAGCAGCAGGTTGGGCGAGCTCGGTGCGCTGGCCGAGGAGTCCGGACCGATCGACAGGCCCCCAGGGCCCGACTCCTCGAACTCGGCGAACAGGCCGAACAGGTCGCCCAGGGTCTGCCCGGCGCTGGCGAGCGCCTCCCCGGGCGTCACCGACGAGTCGGTCTCCACGTCCAGGATGAGCTTGTCGTAGTTCGTCATCTGCTCCACGCGGGTGGCCTCGACCCGGTAGGTGACCCGGCGCACCGGCGAGTAGATCGAGTCGATCGGGATCACCCCGATGGGCTGGTCTGGCCGCTTGTTGCGCTCGGCCGACACGTAGCCGCGGCCCCGTTCGACGGTCAGGTACATCTCGACCCGGCCGCGGCGGTTGAGCGTGGCGATGTGCAGGTCGCGGTTGAGGATCTCGACCTCGCTGGGGGCGGTGATGAAGTCCGCCGTGATCTCGCCCGGACCTTCCCCGCCGAGGAAGATCTCCACCGGCTGTTCGCTGTGGCAGCGCAGCACCAGTTCCTTGAGGTTCAAGATGACGTCGGTGACGTCCTCCTTGACGCCCTCGATGGAGCTGCACTCGTGCAGGACGCCCTCGATGCGCACGCTGCTCACGGCGGCGCCGGGGATCGACGACAGCAGGGTCCGTCGCAGGCTGTTGCCCAGCGTGTAGCCGAACCCGGGCTCGAGCGGCTCGATGCCGAACTCGCTGCGCAGACCCTCGACGAGGACATTCTCTGAGATTGTGGGACGCTGGACGATCAGCACTGGGGGCGTTCGCCTCCTCGATGTTCGGCGGGTCGTGGCCTGCGCGAGGCCCCCGACTACTTCGAGTACAGCTCCACGATGAGCTGCTCTTGGACGGGGACGTCGATGTGGCGACGCTCGGGCGTGTCGAGCACGCTGATCTGCCGCGCGTCGCGGTCGGTGGAAAGCCAGGGCGGGATGGTCCTGGTGTCGATGATCTCCAGGGCGCCGAGGACCGGCACCATGTCCCGGGCGCGCTCGCGGACGGTGACGGTGTCGCCGACGCGCGTCCGGTAGGACGGGATGTCCACCGTGCGGCCGTTGACCTGCACGTGGCGGTGGCGGACCATCTGGCGGGCCTCGTCGCGGGAGCGCGCGAGGCCGCCGCGGTACACGACGTTGTCCAGCCGCAGCTCGAGCAGCCGCAGCAGGTTCTCACCCGTCAGGCCCCGCTGGCGCGACGCCTCGTGGTAGTAGTTGCGGAACTGTCGCTCCAGGAGGCCGTAGATGCGCCGGGCCTTCTGCTTCTCGCGCAGCTGCAGCAGGTACTCGCTCTCGCGGATGCGCCCACGGCCGTGCTCCCCCGGCGGGTAGGGACGCTTCTCGATCGCGCATTTGGGACCCTCGCAGCGGGTGCCCTTCAAGTACAGCTTCTGCCGCTCGCGGCGGCACAGCTTGCAGTCAGCTCCGGTGTAACGAGCCATTCGGTGAACGTCCTGTCGTGTCGGTTCCGCCCTAGACGCGGCGGCGCTTGGGGGGACGGCAGCCGTTGTGCGGGATCGGCGTCACGTCCTTGATGGCGGCGACCTCCAGGCCCGACGCGGCCAGGGAGCGGATGGCGGTCTCCCGGCCCGAGCCCGGGCCCCGCACGAACACGTCGATCTTGCGCACCCCGTGCT
>DASZOD010000342.1:0-13888 GCA_035550935.1 Egibacteraceae bacterium
CACCAGCGCCGGCCCGTGTCCCCGTCCGCTACGACGACGAGCACCTAGTCGTGGTCGCCAAGCCGCCAGGGCTGGTGGTGCATGCCGGGACGGGCGTGTCCGGGCCGACGCTGGTGGACGCGCTGGGCGCGATGGGCGTGCCCCTGGCTCCGGCGGGGGGGGCGCAGCGTCCTGGCATCGTCCACCGCCTCGACCGCGACACCTCCGGTCTGCTGGTGGTGGCCAAGACCGACGCCGCGTACCGAGGTCTGGTCGCCAGCTTCCGCCGCCACGACGTCGAACGGGTCTACTGGGCGCTGGTCGAGGGGACTCCCCACCCGCCCCGGGCCACCGTCGACGCGCCGATCGCCCGCTCGACCAGTGTGCGCACCCGCTTCCGCGCCGACCCGGCCGGGCGCCGGGCGGTCAGCCACTACGACGTCGTCGAGGCCCACGGGCGGGCCGCAGCGGTCGCGGTGCGGTTGGAGACCGGGCGCAGCCACCAGGTCCGGGTACACCTGGCGGCCGTCGGCCATCCGGTGGTCGGCGACCGCCCCTACGGTGCCTCGCCGACGCTGGCGGCCGACCTGGGGCTGTCGCGTCTCGCCCTGCACGCCCGGCGACTGGCCTTCCGCCACCCGCTCGGCGGTGAACGCCTCATGCTCGACGAGCCGCTGCCCGACGACCTGCGCCGGGCACTGGAGGCGCTGCGCACGGCGGGCGGGGGGCGCGGTGAGCCGGGCACCCCCGGGCGGTGACGTTCCCGGCGCTGCCCGTACTACACTGCGCCAGCCTTGCGGTGTAGTAGCTTCCCCAGTACAGAATCACACCACTGTCATTCCTGGGGAGTGCTGCGGCGATGGGGGCACGCGCCGAGTCGTTCGTCCACCTTCACGTCCACAGCGAGTACTCGATGCTGGACGGCGCCAGCCGGGTCGACGACCTCATGGCGCGAGCGGCCCGGATGGGTATGCCGGCCATGGCCATCACCGACCACGGCGTCATGTTCGGGGCGGTGGACTTCTACCGGGCCGGGCTGCGCCACGGCGTCAAGGCGATCATCGGCACCGAGCTGTACGTCGCCCCCGGCAGCCGCTTCGCCAAGGGCGGCCGGGCCGGCGCGACCTCGCCGGCGGAAGGCACGGGGGCGGGCCGCAAGGAGCCCTACCACCACCTGGGCCTGCTGGCGGCCGACCAGCGCGGCTACCGCAACCTCATGAAGCTGGTGTCGCGCGCCTACCTGGAGGGCTACTGGTACAAGCCGCGCGCCGACAAGGAGTTGCTGGCCGAGCACGCCGAGGGGCTGGTGTGCCTGTCGGGCTGCCTGGGCGGCGAGGTCAACCAGCGCCTGCTGGCCGGCGACCGCGACGGGGCGCTGGCGGCGGCCGCCGAGCAGCGTGACATCTTCGGGCCGGGCAACTACTTCGTCGAGCTGCAGGACCACGGCATCGACGAGCAGCGCCGCGCCAACGGCGACCTGGTATGGATCGCCCGGCGCCTCGGCGTCCCTCTGGTGGTCACCAACGACAGCCACTACACCGACCGGGCCGACGCCGGCGCCCATGACGTCCTGCTGTGCATCCAGACCGGCGCAAAGCGCTCCGACCCGGGGCGTTTCAAGTTCCACGGCGACCAGTTCTACGTCAAGGCGCCCGAGCAGATGCGCGCGCTGTTCCCCGACCTGCCCGAGACCTGGCGCAACACCCTGGAGATCGCCGAGCGCTGCGACGTCGAGCTGGTCTTCGGCCGCCACCACCTGCCGAGCTTCGACTGCCCCGACGGCCTGGACGAGGCCGAGTACCTGCGCCGCAAGACCTACGACGGCGCCCGACGTCGCTACGGGGCGCCGCTGCCCGCCGCGGTGACCGAACGTCTCGAGCACGAGCTCGGGGTCATCGCGCAGATGGGCTTTCCCGCCTACTTCCTCATCGTCGCCGACCTGTGCGAGTACGCCCGCTCGGCGGGCATCCGGGTGGGGCCGGGGCGGGGCTCGGCGGCCGGCTGCGCGGTGGCCTACTGCACCGGCATCACCGACATCGACCCGCTGCGCCATGGCCTCATCTTCGAGCGCTTCCTCAACCCCGAGCGGGTGTCGCTACCCGACATCGACATCGACTTCGACGAGCGCCGCCGCGGCGAGATGATCCGCTACGCCGTCCGGCGCTACGGCGAGGACCGGGTTGCCCAGATCGTGACCTTCTCCACCATCAAGGCCAAGCAGGCCATCCGCGACGCGGCCCGGGTGCTCGGCCACCCCTTCAGCCTGGGCGACCGCCTCGCGAAGACCATGCCACCTCCGGTGCTCGGGCGGGACTACCCGCTGGCCCAGGCCCGCGGGCTGTCGGCCGAGCTGCGCCAGGCCTGGGACACCGAGCCCGACGCCAAGGAGGTCCTGGACACCGCCCTCAGCCTGGAGGGCCTGCGCCGCCAGCACTCCATCCACGCCGCCGGCGTCGTCATCGGCGCCGAGCCGCTGATCGAGCACGTGCCGCTGCTGCGGCTGGAGGCCGACGGCGAGACCGTCACGCAGTACGACGGCGCCATGGTCGAGGCCATCGGCCTGCTGAAGATGGACTTCCTGGGTCTGCGCAACCTGACGGTCATCAGCGACGCGCTGCGCCACGTGGCGGCCGCCACCGGTCGCGACCTTTCCACCGACGACATCCCCCTCGACGACCCCGTCACCTACAACATGCTCGCCGAGGGCGATACCGACGGGGTCTTCCAGCTCGACGGCGCTGGCATGAAGGCGCTGTGTCGCCAGTTGCGTCCGGACTGCTTCGACGACGTCACCGCCCTGCTCGCCCTGTACCGCCCCGGACCGATGGCGGCGAAGCTGCACAGCGCCTACGCCGAGCGCAAGCACGGCCGGGAGCCGGTCAGCGTCCCCCACCCCGACCTCGAGGAGATCCTTCAAGGCAGCTACGGGCTCATCGTCTACCAGGAGCAGGTCCTGCAGATCGCCCAGCGCATCGCCGGGTTCAGCCTCGGCGAGGCCGACCTGCTGCGGCGGGCGATCGGCAAGAAGAAGGTCGCCGAGATGGAGGCCCAGAAGCAGAAGTTCCTCGACGGCTGCAACGCCCGGGGCTACGGCGCCGACCTCGGGGGGCGCCTGTGGGACCTCATCGAAGGCTTCGCCGACTACGCCTTCAACAAGTCCCACTCGGCGGCCTACGGGCTGGTCAGCTACCACACGGCGTGGCTGAAGGCCAACCACCCGGTGGAGTACATGGCCGCGCTGCTGACCTCGGTGAAGAACAACAAGGACCGTCTCCCGCTGTACCTGCACACCTGCCGCACCATGGGCCTGCAGGTCCTGCCGCCCGACGTCAACGCCTCGGAGGTGGACTTCACGCCGGTGGCGGCCGCGGCGGGCGGGCAGATCCGCTTCGGCCTGTCGGCGGTGCGCAACGTCGGCGAGCAGGTCGTGGAGGCGATCATCGCCGCGCGCACCAGTCAGGGTGCCTTCGCCGACTTCGCCGACTTCTGCGCCAAGGTCGATCCGGCGGTGCTCAACCGGCGCACCCTGGAGTCGCTGATCAAGGCCGGCGCGTTCGATTCGCTGGGCCACCCCCGCAAGGGCCTGCTGCTGGTGTTCGACGCTATCGCCGAGCGGGCGCTGGCCAGGAAGCGGGCTGAGGCCGAGGGCCAGTTCTCGCTGTTCGACAGCCTCGGCGGCCAGGAGGCCGCTCCAGCCGTCGGGATGGAGCCGCTGGCGGTGCCCGACGTCGAGTACGAGCGCACGGACAAGCTGGCGGCCGAGCGCGAGATGCTGGGCCTGTACGTGTCCGACCACCCGCTGCTGGGCCTGGAGCGGCTCGTGGCGGATCTGGGCGGGGTGCCCATCGCCGGGCTCGCCGACCAGGGGGAGCCGGCGCAGGTCACGGTCGTGGGGATCGTCACCGGCGTGACGAAGAAGTTCACCCGCAAGGGCGAGCCCTACGTCGTGGCCACGCTGGAGGACCTGCTAGCCAGCGTCGACGTGGTGTTCTTCCCCAGCGTCTACCAGCAGTGCGCCGACCTGCTCGTCGAGGACCGGGTGCTGTGCGTGGGCGGCCGCCTCGACGGCGGCGACGCGCCGAAGCTCGTGGTCACCGAGTGCCACGCCCCCGAGACCAGCGCGGCCCACCGCACGCCCGTGACCGTGACCGTGGCCCCCCGCCAGTGCACCGCCGACGTCGTCGGGCGCCTGAAGGCCGTCCTGACCGAGCACCCGGGGGCCGTCCCGGTGCACCTGCGGCTGCGCAACGGCGCGGGCCAGGCCACCACCCTGCGCCTGGGCGACGAGCTGTGCGTCAGCGCCACCACCGGGCTGTACGCCCAGCTCAAGGCGATCCTGGGCGCCGACGCGGTGGCCTAGGGCGAGGGCGAGCGCGCAGCGGTCGCCGGCGGGCGGGGATCCGACAGGCGAGGGCGAGCGCGCAGCGGTCGCCGGCGGGCGAAAATGCCCGGGCGCGACCGCTACAGTGCGTCCGTCCGGGGCCGCAGACGGCCTGCCGTCCGCGGCGTCAGCCAGGGGCCAACCGTAGCCGCACATCGAACAAGGAGCCCTCGATGCAGATGCATGTGCAGGTCCGACCGTCCCCGGCGCAGCCGCCCGCCGTGCAGCGTGGCGCGGCGCTGTGGCTCGCGCTGGCGTTGCTGCTGGCCCTGGCCGGGCCGGCCGCCGCGCCGGCGTTCGCGGCGTCCCAGGCGATCACGTCGCCCGGGCCGCTGACGCGCGTCGAGATCAGCGACCAGCTCAACTGTGCCGTCAACCACCAGGCGGACACCGCCAGCGAGTTCTTCGGCGACACCGCCTGTGGCACGCTCCTGGCCGTCGGCGGCACGCTGTTCGGCCCCACCGACATCCCCGCCGGCGGCGGCGCCTCGCCGCGCACCCCGTTCACCCCGGTCAGCCAGACGCCGGTGTCCGGCGCGGGGACCGCCGCCGACCCCTACCGCATCGTCACCGTGGTCGACGCCGGTGCCGGCCTGCGCATCACCCAGACCGACAGCTACGTCGTGGGACAGGAGTCCTACCGCACCGACGTCGAGGTGGCCAACACCGGTGGTGCCGCCGCGGCGGCGATCCTGTACCGCGCCGGCGACTGCTACCTGCAGAACTCCGACCAGGGCTTCGGCCGCGTCGACCCGGCCACCGGCGCGGTCGCCTGTGTGGCGGTGGCCGACCCGGCCGCGCCCACGCCGACCCCCGGCGAGCGCATCGAGCAGTGGCTGCCGCTGTCGGCGGGCAGCAGCTTCTACGAGGCCCACTACAGCGAGGTGTGGACGGCCATCGGCGCGCAACAGCCGTTCCCGAACACGTGCGAGTGCGACGAGTACCAGGACAACGGCGCCGGGCTGAGCTGGAACCTCGACATCCCCGCCGGCGGGTCGGCGCTGCGCTCGCACCTCACGACCTTCTCGCCGCTGGGCCAGGTGCCGCTGGGCACCGCCAAGACCGCCGACCGGGGCCAGTCCGAGCCCGGGGCCACCAACGGCTACACGATCACGGTCTCAAACCCCAACGACGAGGCCGTCGCGCTCGACACGGTCTTCGACGCCCTGCCCGCGGGCTTCAGCTACGTGCCCGGCTCCAGCACGGGCCTGACCACCGACGACCCGCAGGTCTCCGGTCAGACCCTGACGTGGGAGGGCCCCGGCAGCGTGCCGGCCAACGGCGAGGCCTCGCTGCACTTCGAGGTGACCGTCGCCACCCAGCCCGGCACCTACCTCAACGACGCCGGCGCCACCGCCGCGGCGTTCGCGGTCACTCCCGCCGACGACACCGCTGCGGTCACCGTGGGAGAGGGCACGCCCGCCCCCGGTGAGCCCACCGAGCGCATCCGCGGCGTCAGCCGCATCGAGACCGCCGTGGAGGTGTCCCAGCACAGCTTCCCCGAGACCGGCACCGCCACCGTCGTACTCGCCCGCTCCGACACCTACCCCGACGCCCTGGCCGGCGCGCCGCTGGCCCACAGCGTCGACGGGCCCATCCTGCTGACCAACCCCGGGTCGCTGCACCCGGCCACCCGTGACGAGATCAACCGCCTGGGCGCGACCACCGCCATCATGCTCGGCGGCGAGCAGGCACTGTCACCCCAGGTGGCCAGCGAACTGGTCAGCCAGACCAGCGCAGACACCGTCGAGCGGATCGCCGGGGTCAACCGCTTCGACACCGCCGCGCGGACCGCCGACCGGGTCGGCGGCAACGCCGTGTACGTGGCCGACGGTTTCGACGTCAGCTCCCGCGGGGGCTGGCCCGACGCGTTGGCCGCATCGTCACTGGCCGCCTTCCAGGCCCGCCCGATCCTGCTGGTCGACACCGACAGCCTGCCGTCGTTCACCCGGGACTGGATCCGCGACAACGGCCCGGTCTCAGCGACCATCGCCGGTGGGCCGGTGGCGGTGTCCGAGCAGGTCGCCGCACAGATCCGGGCCGAGGGCCCGACCGTCGAGCGGATCTTCGGCGCCACCCGCTACGAGACCGCCCGGGAACTGGCCGACGCCGCCGTCGCCGCGGGGATGAGCCCGCAGCCGACCTACGTCGCCAGCGGCGAGAACTTCCCCGACGCGCTGGTGACCGGCCCGGCGGCGGCGAAGCGCCAGGGCGTCCTGGTGCTCGTGCACCCGTCGGACCTGGACAACTCGCCGCCCACCCGCCAGTACCTCGAACAGTTCGAGACCCAGATCCAGGATGTGTTCCTGCTGGGCGGCCCGGGTGCCATCTCCGACGCCGTCGAGCAGCAGATCCAGGCCATCCTCGCCGAGTGACCCTGGGCGACCACGGGGCGGGGGCCACTGCTCCCGCCCCTTCCGGGTCGCGGCAGGCGCTTTGTGCCCACGTACCGGTGCGGCTAGAGTCAACGCGCTTTCCGTCCTATTCCCGGCTTGCCCGCCGCAGCGGCACATGCCGGGGAGGCACGCGTTGAGAAGGATCGGGGGACATGGCCGTGTTGCCGTCGCGTCTTGCATCGCTCACTCCTGCAGCCGCCACCCGGCGGGCCGCAGCGCTCGCCGTCTGCGCCTTGCTGTGGGCGGCCATCGGGTCGGGGGTCACTCCCGCGGCCGCCGCGTCGCAGGCGATCACCTCCTCCGGACCGCTGACCCGTGTCGAGATCAGCGACCAGCTCAACTGCGCGGTCAACCACACCGCCGACGAACAGGGCGAGTTCTTCGGCGACACCGCCTGCGGCACGTTCCTCGCCACCGGCGGCACGCTGTTCAGCCCCGCCTCCCTGCCGGCCGGCGGCAGCGCGGTAGGCACGCCGTTCACGCCGGTCAGCCAGTCGCCGGTGACGGGGGACGGCACGGCCGCCGACCCGTTCCAGATCGTCACCGTGGTCGACCTGGGCGCCACCGGGCTGCGCATCACCCAGACCGACAGCTACGTCGTGGGCCAGGAGTCCTACCGCACCGACGTCGAGGTGGCCAACACCACCGCCGCCGAGGTCGCGGCCATCCTGTGGCGCGCCGGGGACTGCTTCCTGCAGGACAGCGACACCGGCTTCGGCGCCGCCGACCCGGCCAGCGGCGCGGTGGCCTGCGTCGCCCCCGACCCCGAGAACCTGACGGTGCCAGGCGAGCGCATCGAGCAGTGGCTGCCGCTGTCGGGCGACAGCAGCTACTTCGAGGCTGGGTACAGCGAGGTGTGGGGCCGCATCGGCGCGCAGCAGCCGTTCGACGACACCTGCCGCTGCGACGAGCTGATCGACAACGGCGCCGGGCTGAGCTGGGCGCTGCAGGTGCCCGCCAACAGCGCGGTCGTGCGTTCGCACCTGACGACGTTCTCGCCGCTGGGTCAGGTGCCGCTGGCCACCACGAAGACCGCCGACGAGGACACCTCCGAACCCGGCGGCACGAACGGCTACACGATCACGGTCAGCAACCCCAACGACCAGCCCGTGGCGCTGGCCACGGTCTTCGACGAGCTGCCCGAGGGCTTCACCTACGTCGCCGGGTCGACCACCGGCCTGACCAGCGCGGAGCCGCAGATCTCCGGACAGACCCTGACCTGGGAGAACCCCGGCAGCGTGCCCGCCAACGCGAGCGAGGCGCTGCACTTCCAGGTGGAGGTCTTCGGCGAGCCCGGCACATACCTCAACAACGCCGGGGCAACCAGCCCGGCGTTCGCGGTCACCGCCACCGGCAACACCGCCCCGATCACCGTGGGCGACCTGCCGGAGGGTCCGACCGAGCGGCTGCGGGGACTGTCGCGCATCGAAACCGCCGTCGAAGCCTCCCAGGAGAGCTTCCCGCAGCCGGGTACGGCCACCGTCGTGCTGGCCCGCTCCGACGTCTACCCCGACGCGCTGGCCGGCGCGCCCCTGGCGCGGCTGCGCGACGCGCCGCTGCTGTTGACCACCTCGAGCTCGCTGCACCCGGCCACCCGCGACGAGATCAACCGCCTGGGGGCGACGAACGCCATCCTGCTGGGCGGCGAGCAGGCCCTGCTGCCCCAGGTCGGGCAGGACCTGCTGGCCCAGACGACCGTGACCGACGTCGAGCGGGTCGCCGGGCCGTCGCGCTTCCACACCGCTGCGGCCATCGCCGAACGGGTGGGCGGCACCGCCGTCTACGTCGCCGACGGCTTCGCGGTGAACCCCCGCGACGGCTGGCCCGACGCCCTGGCGGTGTCGCCGCTGGCGGCCTTCCAGTCCCGGCCGATCCTTCTGGTGGACACCCAGACTCTGCCCAGCGCCACCAGCGACGCGTTGCGCGAGCTCAACGTCACCGCCGCCACGATCGCCGGCGGCATCGTGGCGGTCTCCGACGACGTCGCCGACGCCGTCGAGGACGAGGGGGTGACCGTCGACCGGGTGGCCGGTGAGACCCGCTACGAGACCGCCCGGGCGCTGGCCGACGTCGCGATCGAAGCCGGCATGAGCCCGACCAGCTCGTGGCTCGCCAGCGGCGAGAACTGGCCCGACGCGCTGGTGACCGGGCCGGCGGCCGCGAAGGCCGACGGCATCCTCATGCTCGTGCACCCCACCGACCTGGACAACTCCCCGCCGGCCCGCGAGTACGTCACCAAGTACCGCGCCACCATCGAGCAGCTGTTCCTCATGGGCGGCTCGGCGGCGATCACCGACCGGGTGGAGCAGCAGCTCGCCGCGATCCTGACCGAGTAGGCCAGCCGTCCCGCGACGCCAGCAGGCCGCCGCGACCTCAGCCCACACCCAGGGCGGCGCGGGCGGCGGCCTGCTCGGCAGCGACCTCGGCGCGCACGACGCAGCCGGCCAGGTGGTCGTTGACCAGGCCCATCGCCTGCATGAACGCGTAGGCGGTGGTCGGCCCGACGAAGCGGAACCCGCCCCGCTTCAGCGCGCGCGACAGCGCCGCGGACTGCCGGGTGGTCGACGGCAGCTCGTCGCCGCTGCGCGGCCCGGGCGCTAGCGGCGGCGCGAAGGGCCAGACCAGGGCGGTCAGCGAGCCGCCCTGGTCGATGAGCGCTCGCGCCGCCCGCGCGTTGGCGATGGCGGCGGCGATCTTCGCGCGGTTTCGGACGATGCCGCCGTCGGCCATCAGCCGCTCGACGTCGTCGTCGCCGAAGCGGGCCACCCGGTCGATGTCGAACCCGGCGAAGGCCCGGCGGAAGCCCTCCCGCTTGCGCAGGATGGTCAGCCACGACAGGCCCGCCTGGAACCCTTCCAGGCACAGCTTCTCGAACAGTGCCCGGTCGTCGAGCACCGGTCGGCCCCATTCGCGGTCGTGGTAGCGCTGGTAGAGGGCGTCGCCGACGCACCACCAGCAGCGGGGGGCCCCGTCGGCGCCAGCAGCCAGCGCCACCGGGGGCAGATCAGTTCAGCTCGGCGCCGCCGGGGCCCGGCGGGCGCAGTGACGCGACCGTGCCGAAGTGGCGCATCAGGCTGGTCTCTCTCCGCAGCATCGCCAGGGTGGCCTCCAGGCGCCGCGCGGTCGAGTCGCATTCGAGCAGCCGCTGCTGGTCGGTCAGCTCCACCTGCACCGCGCAGGCGGCCAGGTAGGCCAGCCCGTTGGGGTCGGCCGGCAGGCGCTCGAGCAGTTCCTCGGGGGCTCCCAGCCCGGTGAGGTAGGGCACCAGCAGCGCCCGCAGTCCCCGCGCCCGTTCGCGGTCGCTGGCGCTGGCGGGGGGATCCTCGAGCAGCTCGACTTCGGCCTTCGGGTAGGGCGACGGCGCCAACAGCTCGAGGATGCGGAAGCGCTGCACCCCCCGGGTGGCGATATCGGCGCGGCCGTCGGCCAGCATGCTGACCGACTCGATCTCGGCAACCGTGCCGACGTCGAACAGCTCACAGTCCGCGCCCACCTCCCGACCGGCGCGGATCGCGACCACTCCGAAGCGCCGGTCGGCGGCCAGGCAGTCGTCAAGCAGCTGGCGGTAGCGGGGCTCGAAGATGTGCAGCGGCAGCGGCCGGCCTGGGAACAGCACGACGTGCAGCGGGAACAACGCCAGCTCCATCGGTCCCAGGCTACGTCCGCCAGCGCGGGCTGTCCGCATGGCGCCCGGGCGGTCCGCCCCGCCTGACCAGCTGCCTGGACCCGTCGACGTACCAGGCGGTGGCGCCCGCTGTCCACAGTCGGGACGCCGGCTGGCCGACGTCGCCGACCCGTCGTCTCGGCCGAGCGGGTCACGTCGCCGACGAGCAGCTTGTCGGGGCGTCCGGCCGACGTCGACCCGCTACAGTCTGGGCCATGCTCAGACTTGTCGACCTGCGTGGCGACCGCTCGGACCCGGTCGGGCGACTGCCGCGGGCCGCCGCCGACGTGGTCGAGGACGCCCGCCAGACGGTGGCTGAGATCGTCGCCTCGGTGCGCGCGGACGGCGACGCGGCCCTCGCTCGCTGGACCCGCGAGCTCGACGGCTGGGAGCCCGACGGCTTCGACGTCGACCCGGGCGCCGCTAAGGCCGCTCTCGACGCGCTGGACCCGTCGCTGCGTGCGGCGTTGGAGCGCGCCGCCGACCAGGTCCGCTGGTTCCACGAGCGGGCCCGCCCGCGCGACTGGCTGGAGGAGCGCGGTGGCGCCCGGCTTGGCGTCCGCCACCGGCCGCTGCGCCGCGTCGGTGTCTACGTGCCGGGCGGCCGGGCCGCCTACCCGTCCACGGTGCTCATGACCGTCGTCCCCGCCCGGGTGGCCGGGGTCGACGAGGTGGTGCTTTGCACCCCTGCCGACCGCCACGGCAGGGTGAACCCGGCGGTCCTGGCCGCCGCGGCGCTGACCGGTGCCGACCGCATCCTGCGCATCGGCGGGGCCCAGGCGGTCGCGGCGATGGCCTACGGGACCGCGACCGTGCCACGCTGCGACAAGGTCGCCGGGCCCGGCAACGTCTACGTCACCGAGGCCAAGCGCCTGGTGGCCGCCGACGGCGCCTGCGGCATCGACCTGCTCGCCGGGGTCACCGAGGTGGCGATCATCGCCGACGACAGCGCCCGGCCGGTCCACATCGCCGCCGACCTCGTCGCCCAGGCCGAGCACGACCCGCTGGCCGCCTGCCTGCTCATCACCCCCTCGCAGCGGCTGATCGCCGCGGTCCAAGAGGCTCTGACCGGCGAGGTGGCCGCCACCCGCCACGGCACGCGGGTCCGCCAGGCGCTGCACGGGCAGGGCGCCGCCGCGCTCGTCGACGACCTCGACCATGCGGTCGCGGTCGCCGACGCGTACGCCCCCGAGCACCTGGAGGGCCAGACCGCCGACGCCGCCGCGGTCGCCGACAGGGTCCGTGTCGCCGGGGCGGTGTTCGTCGGAGCCCACACCCCGGTGTCGCTCGGGGACTACTGCGCGGGTCCCAACCACACCCTGCCCACCGGGGGCAGCGCCCGCTTCACCGGCGGTCTGCGCACCGACGACTTCCTCGTCCCCGTCAACTGGGTGCAGCACGACGCCCGCAGCCTCGCCGCGCTGGAGCCGGTGGTCGCCGCCCTGGGCGAGGCCGAGGATCTGCCGGCCCACGTCCGCGCGCTGCGCGCGCGGCTGGACGGGTCCGACCGCTGAGCGTGTCGGATCCCCGCCTGTCGCCCTCGCCCGCCGCTGCGCGGGTCCCGGTCCGCGCCGACCTCGCCGACGTCGAGCCCTACGGGGCTCCGCAGCTGGACGTGGCGGTGCGGCTGAACACGAACGAGACGCCGTTCCCGCCCCCGGGGGCCTTCTTCGACCAGCTCGCCAAGCGCCTGGCCGGTCTGCCCCTGCACCGCTACCCCGACCGGCGGGCCTGGGCGCTGCGCAGCGCGCTGGGCGAGCGCTTCGGGCTGCCGCCGCAGCGGGTGTGGGCCGCCAAGGGCTCGAACGAGGTGCTGCTGCAGCTGTTCCAGGCCTACGGCGGCCCCGGTCGGCGGGTCCTGCTGTGGCGCCCCGGCTACTCGGCCCACCCGCTCATCGCCCGGGTGGCGGCAACAACCACCGTCGAGGCCGACCTCGACGACGTCTTCCGCCTGGACGCCGACGCCGCCCGGGCGGCGGTCGCCGCCAGCGACCCCGACCTGGTCTGCGTCGCCAGCCCCAACAACCCGACCGGCATCGCCGTGCCGCTGGACGCCGTCGGCGCGCTGCACGACGCCTCGCGGGCGCTGGTCGTCGTCGACGAGGCGTACGTGGAGTTCGGCGGCGAGTCGACAGCCGGGCTGCTCGACGCGCTGCCGCGGCTGGTGGTCTGCCGCACCTTCTCGAAGGCCTGGAGGCTGGCGGGCATCCGCCTGGGCTACCTGCTGGCGCCCGACTGGGTCGTCGACGACCTGCGCAAGGTCCGCCTGCCCTACCACCTGGACGCGCTCACCCAGGAGGCCGGGCTCGTCGCGCTCGAGCTGGCCGACGAGGTCACCGCGCACGTCGCCGAGGTGGCCGCCGAGCGCGACCGGCTGCAGGCCGCGCTGCGGCGGCTCGACGGTGTCGAGGTGTTCGAGTCGGCCGCGAACTTCCTGTTGCTGCGCACCGGCGTGTCCGACCTGTTCGCCCGCCTGCTGGACCGTGGCGTGCTCGTGCGCGACGTGTCGGCGCTGCCACGCCTGGCCGGCTGTCTGCGCGTCACCGTGGGCTCCCCTGCCGAGAACGACGCCTTCCTGGCGGCACTGAGAGCGTCGCTGCCCGCGGCGGCGGACCAGCCATGACCCGCCGCGCGCAGCTGACCCGCGAGACGGGCGAGACCAAGGTCGAGGTCGGGATCGAGCTGGACGGCAGCGGACGTGCCGAGGTCGCCACCGGCGTGGCGTTCTTCGACCACATGCTCGAGCAGCTCGGCCGCCACGCCCGGCTGGACCTGGCCGTGCGCACAGCGGGGGACCTGGCGGTCGACGCCCACCACAGCGTGGAGGACACCGGCATCGCCCTGGGCCAGGCGCTCGCGCAGGCCCTGGGCGACAAGGCGGGCGTCGAGCGTTTCGGCGACGCCACCGTGCCGATCGACGAGGCGCTGGTGCGGGCGGCCGTCGACCTGTCCGGGCGGCCCTACCTGGTCTACCGGGTCGACAGCCCCGTCGAGCTCATCGGCACCTACGAGACCAGCCTGACCCGCCACTTCCTCGAGGCGCTGGTCGCCAACGCCCGCATCACCGTGCACGTCCACAAGCTGTCCGGCGACAACAGCCACCACATCCACGAGGCGGTGTTCAAGGCCGTCGCGGTCGCCCTGCGCCGCGCCGCGGCGGTCACCGGCCGCGGCGTGCCCTCGACGAAGGGGGGCCTGTGATCTCGTCAACCGGCGCTCGCGCTGGGCTGCTCCAGCGGTTGCGCCGGTAGGCTGGTCGTGATCTAGGCGGACCTGCTGCCGGCAACAACTGGACCACCATGCCACCTCCTCGCATCGCCGTGCTCGACTACGGCGCGGGCAATTTGCGCTCGGCGCAGAAGGCGCTGCTGCGCGCCGGCGCCGACGCCGTCGTCACCGCCTCGGCCGAGGAGGCGGCCGCCGCCGACGGGCTGGTGGTGCCCGGCGTCGGTGAACTGGCGCACGCAC
>DASZOD010000343.1:0-11153 GCA_035550935.1 Egibacteraceae bacterium
GGCCGCCGCGGCGTCGGCCCGCACCGACGCTGCCCGCGCGAAGCCATGGCACCACGCCCCCACCTGCAGGCCCGCCGCGCGCCAGTCGTCGACCAGGGTGGCGAAGCGCTCGTCGCGGATGGTGAAGAACTGCGCCCCGTGGTCGAAGGTGGCGCCGGCCAGGCGCTCTGTGGCCAGGCGCCCGCCGACCTGCGACTCGCGCTCGACGACGGCGACGTCGACGCCGGCCGCGGCCAGCCGGTAGGCGCAGACCAGCCCGGCCAGCCCAGCGCCGACGACCACCGCGGTGGACCCGGCTGCGAGGGGAGTCTCTACACTCTGGCCACCGCCTGCCTTCTCGTCCCGGGAGGTCCGCATCGACGGTCAGCGCTGCACGATCGTGCTGTACCGCACGGCGGGCGGCGCCACCCTGTTGACCACGCTGGCCAGCGCGGGGGTGGGCGCAGCCGCGCTGCACGCCCGCGGCCCGGCTGTCGCGGGGACGGACGGCGCCGAGACCGCCCGCAGCGTCGTGGCGGTGGCCCAGCGCCAGGGGGTCACCGCGACGGTCTGGGACGGCGACACCGCGCTGGACCTGCCCGGCGTGTACCGCCAGGCCGCCGAGACCGCGGCGCAACTGCTGGTCGTCGAATGGCACCCGACCGTGGGCGGCGGCGACGCGACCAGGTTCTCCGGCGGCGACCCGCTGGCCCGCAGCGTGCTCGCAGATCCGCCCTGTGACGTGCTGCTGGTGCGCGCCGGCGAGCTGGACAGCATCGACGAGGTCGTCGTCGCCGTCGGCCACGGCCCCAACGTGCCGCTGCTTGCAGGCCTGGCGCGCCATTGGGCCGAGGCGTTCGGGGTGTCCGCCACCGTCCTGCACCGCGTCGAGACCGACGACGACGTGCCGGCGGCGCGCGCGCTGTGCCGGCGGGTGGCTCCGGGGCTGACGTCTCGCATCGTGGTCGGGCGCGACCTGGCCAACCTGCTGACCGAGGTGGCCACCCGCACCGGGTTCATCGCCATCGGCGCCACCGAGGACCTGCCGATGGACCGGGTGGCCTCCCGGGCGGGCGCGGCGCTGACCCGGCGGGGGGGCGCGACCGTCGTCATCGGGCGGACGGGGCCGCGACGCCGCTGAGCTGGCGCAGCCAGTTGCCGAGCAGTTGCGGACCGGTGGTGGTCAGCACCGACTCGGGATGGAACTGGACGCCCTCGACCGGCAGCCGGCGGTGGCGCAGGCCCATGACCAGCCCGCCGTCGGACCGGGCGGTGATCTCCAGCGTGGCCGGCACGCTGGCCGCGTCGACCACCAGGGAGTGGTAGCGGGTCGCGCTGAACGGTCGGGGCAGACCGGCCAGGACGCCGCGGCCGTCGTGGTCGATCGCGCTGGTCTTGCCGTGCACGAGCTCCGGGGCGCGCACGACCCGGGCGCCGTAGACCTCGCCGATGCACTGATGGCCCAGGCAGACGCCCAGCAGCGGCACCGCCCCCGCGAAGGCGCCGATGACCGCGTTGCTCAGGCCGGCGTCCCCGGGCCTGCCCGGCCCCGGGGAGATGACGATGCCGTCGGGAGGGTCCGCCCGCAGCTGGGCCAGCGTGAACGCGTCGTTGCGTGCCACCTCCACGCGCGCGCCGAGCTCGCCGAGCTCCTGGGCCAGGTTGTAGGTGAAACTGTCGTAGTTGTCGACGATGAGGACGCGGCGCGCGACGCTCATGGTGCTGGCGGCTGGGAACGGCCGGCTTTGGCGAGCTCCTCTTCGACCAGCTTGCGGCGCAGCACCTTGCCGACCAGCGTCTCGGGCAGTGCGTCGCGGAACTCGTAGTGCTTGGGCACCTTGTAGGCGGCCAGCTTGGAGCGGCAGAACTCGTCGATCTCGGCCACGTCGGCGCTGCGGCCCTCCTTGAGGACGATCCAGGCCTTGACGCTCTCGCCGCGGTAGGCGTCGGGCACACCGGCGACGACGGCCTTCGCGACTTTGGGATGCTGGTACAGCGCCTCTTCGATGTCGCGCGGGTAGATGTTGTAGCCCCCGGCGATGATCAGGTCCTTCTTGCGGTCGATGATGGCGAAGTAGCCCTCGTCGTCGATTGTGGCCACGTCTCCGGTGAGCAGCCACCCGTCCCTGAGCACCTGCTCGGTCTCGTCGGGGCGCCGCCAGTAGCCCTTCATCACCTGGGGGCCGTGGACGACGAGCTCACCCGGCTCGCCAGCCGGGGCCGGGCGGGTCGGGTCGTCCAGGTCGACCAGGGCGCACACGGTGTCGCTGACCGGGAGGCCGATGCAGCCGGGCTTGGCCTTGCCGTAGATGGGGTTGGCGTGGGTGAGCGGCGAGGTCTCGGTCAAGCCGTAGCCCTCGCGCAGCTTGCCGCCGGTCAGCGACTCGAAGGTCTTTGCGACCTCGGCCGGCAGCGGCGCCGCGCCCGACAGGCAGGCGCGGATCGACGACAGGTCGTAGCGGGAGACGTGGGGGGCGTTGTTCAGCGCGACGTAGATGGTCGGCACGCCGGGGAACAGCGTCGGCTTGCGCCGGTCGATGGTCTTCAGCACGGTGTCGCGCTCGAAGCGGGGCAGCAGGACGAGAGTGGCGGCGCCCAGCATCCCGAGCGTCAGGCAGATCGTCAGCCCGTAGGAGTGGAAGAAGGGCACGACGCAGAGGATCTTCTCGCGACCGGACTGGAAGTCGGGCAGCCACAGCCGCGCCTGGTAGGCGTTGGCGACGAGGTTGTGGTGGGTCAGCATCACACCCTTGCTCACCCCGGTCGTGCCGCCGGTGTACAGCAGCATGGCCAGGTCCTCGCGAGGCTCGACCTCGGCCTGGGTGACCGTCGGAGGCGTCTGCCCGACGAGGTCGGAGAAGCGCCGCACCCCTTCGCTGTCGGGGATCTTGTAATAGGTGCCGTCGCGGCGGCCCTTGAGCGGGAACAGCCGGTTCTTGGGGAACGGCAGGTAGTCCTGCACCCCGGTGCCGACGTAGTGCTCGACGGTCGAAAGGCGGCCTCGCATCCCGGCCAGCCTGCGGTACAGCGGGTCGAGGAAGATGACGACCTTGCAGCCGGCGTCCTCGAGTTGGTCGGCCAGTTCCTCTTCGGTGTAGAGGGGGTTGTTCTCGGCCACGACCGCGCCCAGGCGCAGGACGGCGAAGATGGCGATGACATGCTGGGGGCAGTTGGGCAGGATCAGCCCCACCCGGTCGCCTCTGACCACGCCGAGCTGGGCCAGCGCGGTGGCGAGCCGGTCGACCTCGTCGCGCAGCCGCCGGTAGGTCATCGTGTAGCCGAGGAACTCCACGGCCGTGGCGTCGGGGAAGTCGCGGGCGGCGTCGTCGAGCAGACGCGTCAGCGCGACCGGCGGGTAGTCGTAGGTGGCCGGCACGCCGCTGGGGTAGGACGCCAGCCACACCCGCTCGACCGCGTCGGGGTCGGGCATGGTCGCCGGCGAACGCCCCGGGACGCTGGCCACGCTGCGTTCCTCCACCCGGGGCGGCTCGGTCACCGGCGCGTCGCGCCGCGGCGCCGCTGCGGCGGCGGCCTTCTTCGTGGGCGCCTTCTTCGTCGGCGCCTTCTTTCCGCCCGTCTTCTTCGCGGCCGTCTTCTTTCCGGCCACCTTCTTGGCTGACCCGGCGGTCGCCTCCCTAGCGGCCGCCTTCTTGGCTGCCGCCGCGGCCGCCTTCTTGGCCGCCTTCTTGCCGGCCGCGGCCTTGGGGGGGGTCCGCTTGCGGGGCGGCTCGGCGCCCTCTGGGCTGCGGTCTTCGGCCACTGTGGCTCACCTTCCCGGCGCGCGCGTCTCGGCTGCCTGCCCGACCTTCCGGACGGCCTACCTGTCCGCCTGTGGGGTGTAGGGGCAATCACGTATTGTCCCCCGCCGCCGCGCCAGCGTCCACCGAGCGGCGGCGGGACCGCGCGCCTGCTGCTACCGTCCGCGCCATGCTGCGGGTAGTCGTCTGCGGGCTGGCCTGCGCGCTGTCGCTGGCCGGTGCGGTGGGCCCGGCGGCCCCGTCCAGCGCCGGCTCGACGTGGGCGCCTGGCGCGCCGGGGCAGGCTGTGGGCCGCCATCTGCGGCCCGACGGGCGGCTGCTCATCGCCTGGCTGCACGATGGCACCAGCGCCGACTACCGCGCCCAGGTGGCGGCCATGACCGGCGTCAGCGTGGTGTCTCCCACCTGGTGGCGGCTGGATCGTCGTGACCCGGGCGCATTGACCGACAGCGCCGACCCGGCGTTCGTGGCCTGGGCCCACGCACGCGGGCTGGCGGTGTGGCCACTGCTGGGAAACCGCATCGACCCGGATCTGTCGGATGCCGTCCTACGCGACCCGGCACGGCGGGCACGACTCGTGGCCGGCACCGTGGCGGCGCTCGAGCGCGCCGGCGCCGACGGCGTCAACGTCGACTTCGAGAACCTCCACGACGCCACGGCCCCGCTGCTGACCGCCTTCGTCGCCGAGCTGCGCGCGGCCCTGACCGGACAGTTGGTGAGCGTCGACGTCACCGCGATGACCGACAGCTGGGTGCTGGGCAACTGGTCGACGGCCTACGACCGGCCCGGCCTGGCAGCGGCCGCCGACTACGTGGTGCTCATGGCGTACGACCAGCACAACCGGCTGCGGCCCGGGGGGCCGGTCGCCGGGCTGGACTGGGTGCAGGACGCGCTGGTGTTCCTGCTGCGCTCCGTGCCTGCACCCAAGGTCGTGTTGGGCGTCCCGCTGTACGCGCGGGACTGGGTCGACGACCCAGCCGAGCCCGGCGTCGTGAATCTGGACGCAACCCTCGGCATGGCCCAGATGGCCCAGCGCCTGACCGCCATCGACGCCCACGCGACCTTCGACGCCCGGGCCGGCCAGCGGCTGTTCAGCTACGTCGACCCTGACGGGCGTGGTCACCGGGTGTGGCTGGAGGACGCCGACAGCCTGGCGGCCAAGGCGCGCCTGGTCGCCGAGCACGGGCTGGCCGGGGCCGCGGCCTGGCGAGCGGGGTTCGAGACCCCCGACGCCTGGCCGGCGCTGGACGCGGCCCTGGCGGCAGGACCGGACCCGTCGCCTGCCCCGGCGTGCGACGCAGCCGGCGCGCGACCGGCGACAGCCTCCCGCCCGCCCTCAGGCGCCCAGGTGGGACCGGCGACGGCGGGGACGACGGACGCTCGCCGGCTCGCCATGGGCCTGCTGGTCGCGGTCGCTGCCGGTCACGGCGCCCGTCTGGCCGTGCGCCGCCAGGGAAACCGCCGTGGCCCGGGCTGAACCTCCGCCGGCGCTCGGTGACCCAGCCTGGCCAGCTCGGCGTTCAGCTCACCGCCCAGCAGGATGGCCAGGCTCGCCAGGTAGGTCCACAGGATCGTGGCAACGAACGAGCCGAGGATCCGTCCCACGTCGCTGACCGCCCCGTCCGGCGTGCCCAGCTGCCCTGTACCGCCGCCTACGGCGAGGTAGACACGGAAGCCCACGGTGGCCACCGCCCACAGGGCCACGCCGAGCACGGCGCCCGGCAGGCAGTCGCGCCAGCGGTTGCGCACGTTGGGCCCGAAGCGGTAGACGAACGCGAGGAACCCCACGACGACGAGCACGAACGTCGGCCAACGGACGACCCCCCAGAAGAACGCGAACGCGCTGCCCAGGCCGAGGCGTCCGGCCAGCTGGGCGCCGCCTCCCAGCAGCGGCCCCAGCACCATGAACACCAGCGCGGCGGGCACCACCACGATCGAGACGCCCGCGTACCCCAGCGCCAGCAGCCGCTGGACCACCAGCCCCCGGCGCTCCTCGACGTCGTAGGCCTGGTCGAGCGCGCGGATGGTCGCGGTGAACACCCGGCTGCCCAGGTACAGGGCGGCGGCCAGGCTGGTCAGCGCCAGGCCGCCCCGGCTCTGGAACAGCAGGCCGCTCACCAGCGGCTCGAGCAGGTCCGCGGTCAGGCGCGGGCCGAACACGGCGTTGAGAGCGGTCAGGACGAGCTGCTCGACCCGCTCCAGATCGTCGGGTGCGAGCACCTGGCTGGCGTAGCCGAGCGCCGCGCCGAAGGCGACCAGCATGGGCACCAGCGACAGCAGGGAGAAGAACGCCATCTCCGCCGCCAGCCCGGTGACCCGGTCCGCCACCACCTCGCGACCGACCCGGACCGCCACCTCCCACGGGTTGTAGCCGGCCAGCCGGGTCCGGCGCCGACGGGCCCACGCCAGCGCCCGCTCGGCGAGCCCGCGCTCAGCCAAGCCTCTGCGAGGGCTGGAGGACCGGGTCGTTGACGAACGTGCGGTCCACCCAGGGAAATACCACCGTGAACAGCAGCGCGACCGCGGCGACGACGAGCAGCGCGACGACGGCCGCCCGTACCAGGCCTGCGGGCGTGAAGCCGCGGCGGCTCACGCCAGCCGCTCCGCGAACACGACCAGCCGCTGGCGGTCCGAGAAGCGCGGGTGGCAGGTGGTCAGCGTCAGCGTCGGGGCCCCGGTGCCCAGCGGGTCGGGCCCGATCACCCAGCTGTCGGCGGGGCCGACGATCCGCTGCTGCACCACCCGGTACGTATAGCGCACCGCGCCGCGGTCGGTGACGAGGACGTGGTCGCCGGACTGCAGCTGGTCGAGGTTGAAGAAGGGGGCGCCGTAGGTGGTGCGATGCCCCGCCACCGCGAAGTTGCCCGGTTGTCCCGGAGCGGCGGTGCCCGGGTAGTGGCCCGGCCCGCGCTGCAGGTCCTGCACTCCCACGCCCGCCACGACGAACAGCGGGCCGGCGTGGACCGGGGGCGAGGCGCTGCCCGGTCGGGCGAACTCAAGAACCGCCACCGCCTCCCCGGCCTCGGCCGGCGCCGGCGGCGCGTCGGTCTGCGCCTCGCCCGGCAACGGCACCACGGCGGGGGGTCCGACCTCCAGCTCCCAGTCCTCCAGCAGATCCGCCTGGGCGCTGCGCGTGGCGAGGTTCGTGAACAGCAGGGCGTAGGCCAGGTACAGCAGGATGACCGCACCGATCGTGATGAGGGTCCAGCCGAGCACCCGCAACGCCCGGACCGTCACGGCGGTCCGACCGGCGGCACCGGGTGCGGTCACGGCGCCGGGGGCGTCGCGGGCCGGGCGACCTGCATCACCGACACGCCGTCGTGGGCACCGACGAGGAGCTCGTCGGCCGCGGCGACCTCGAAGACGAGCCCGTACTGGCGGGCGGCGGCGCGGAAGCGCTGCACCACCGGGTCGCGGTCCAGGGCCTCCCTCAGAGCAGCCTGGTCGCCCACCGCGTCGACGACGTAGGGCGGCGAGTACACCCGTCCGTGCAGCAGCAGGGTGTTGCCCACACAGCGGATCGCCGTGGTCGCCAGCAGGCGCTGCCCGTTGACGCTCAGGGCCTCGGCCCCTCCGGCCCACAGGGCGTTGATCACCGCCTGCAGATCCTGCTCGTGGATGACGAGGTCGTTGAGGTCGCCGGTCGGGGAGCTGCGCAATGCCGAGTCCTTCAGGGTCGCGACCACGCCCGGGCCGCGAACCGCGGTGGTGCCGGCAGCGACCGCTGCCTCGTCGGCCTCGGCCCGCAGCGCGGCCAGCACCTGGGCGTCGGCGGCGGCCGCCTGCTCGAAGGCGACCACCCTGGCCGACAGCTCGTCCACCTGCTCGGCCAGCGTCTGGGTCCGAGCCTGCTCGGCGTGGATCAGCTCGACGAGCTCGACGCGCCGGGCCAGCCGGGCCGGCGCCTCGACGTCGACGCGGGCGGCCACCACCAGCAGCACCGCCAGCAGCAGCAGCGTGCCGGCGAACGCCGCGCGCGTCGCCGGCGATGCCGCAGTCAGGGCCGGGTCAGTCATCCCGCAATCCACCGGCGGCCGGCACCGCGCCGGTCGCTTCGCTTGCCGCAGAGTACCATCGGGCCGTCGCCGCCCCGCGGGCCAGCGAGGTGTTGCCTGCCGTGCCGAGGTCCAAGTCGAAACGGTCCCGCTACATCCCGCCGAAGCCGGCCAAGCCCAAACCCAGCCCGCGCTGGGTCCCGGTGCTCGGTGTCGCACTCATCGGCCTGGGGGTCGCCCTGGTCATCGCCAACTACGTCGTGCGCCTGCCCGGCGGCAACTTCAACCTCGTGGCCGGCTTCGTCCTCATGGCCGGGGGCCTGGGGGTCCTCAGCCAGTGGCACTGATCGGCCGAACCCATGCCGGTCCCCCACCCATGGAATCCCCTGGCTGTAGTTCGCTCCACAGGTTCGTCCCCAGGTTGTGGATAGCCCCTCGTGCCCCTCTACGAGTACCGCTGTGAACGCTGCGGCGGCGACCACGAGTAGCTCCAGCCGCTGGGCGCCGCCGCCCCGGCCGAAGGCTGCCCGAACTGCGGGGGCGTGCTGCGCAAGCGCTTCTCGCGGGTGGCGGTGCGCTACGGCGCGTGAGGCTTCAAGCGCACCGACGCGCTCGTGTCCGATCCCTGGGACAAGGACTTCAAGGCGCTGCGCGACCGGGCCCAGCGCATCAGCGACGGCTAGCCGTCCGGGCAACCTCGTGGCGCTCGTGCATCCGCTCGCCGCAATGACGCGGGGGAGAGGACGCGCCGCGGACCAGCAACAGCAACTCCGCGCCACAGCCCTCGCACCAGTACGTGACCCGCTCGACCCGCGTGTCCACCGGCTGCGGCGGTCCGGCCGGCAAGTGGCCCGCACCCTGGCGCAGCGACGCCAACGAGGCGATGCCCACCCGCCAGATCGCCAGGCCCAGCAGCGGCGCCAGCACGTAGCGCGCGGGGATGACGTCCACGGCCGCCAGCAGCAGCCCCAGCGCCACGACCGGCCAGAACAGCCTTCTCATGGCGTCATGGCGCTGTGGCGATCGCCACGGCTTCGACGCTCAACAGGTCACGCACGGGAGCCTCGGACGCTGGCCAACCTCTGCCACCCAAGGCTACGCCGCTAGGCTGACCGCGCGCATGACCGCCACCCCCAACCCCCCGGCGTTCGAGGAGGCCGTCAACGCCCACCTCGAGTCGGCGCGCGGCCAGTTCAACTACGACCAGATGGCGCTGACGTTCCTGTCCACCGACCGCTTCCGCCGCTGGGCCCGGGTGGTCGATCGCTACCGGCCGGTGCCCGGCAGTCGCTTCTTGTCGTCGGGATGCGGCCTCGCCGGCTCGCTGCCCGCCTATCGCGACGCCGGCGCCGCGGTCGCCGTGGGCGTGGACGTCGACCAGGACTACCTGCGCATCGGCGCGCTGCGCGTCGCCGCGCTGGGCGCCGCTGGGGTGGTCGCCTACGACGGGCGGCGGCTGCCCTTCCGCGCCGGCGCCTTCGACCTGATCGAGTCGATCGATGTCATCGAACACACCCCCGACCCCCGGGCCTACCTGGCCGAGCTGCGCCGGGTGCTGGCGCCCGACGGCCTCATCCTGCTCGTCACCCCCAACCGGCTGTGGCCGGTCGAGCAGCACCTGCAGGTGGTGGGACCACCGTGGCTTCCGGTGCGCAGCGCCGACTCGCTGTTCTCCGCACTGGCCCGACTGCCGCTGGTCGGCGAGGATCGCCGCTTCCGATACCGCAGGCTGCGGGGCATGCGGACCCACAACCTGTCGCTGCGCCGGCTGCGGGCACTGGCCAAGCAGCTGGGGCTGTTCCTGCGGCTGCTGCGCCCCGCCGACCATGCCGACCACTGGCCGCTGCCGCGCGACGGCCCGCTGCTGGAGCGCCTGGCCCACCACCGGGTGGGCAAGTTCCTCGCCCCGGTGCGTACCCTGGTCCTTGCCCTCACCCACGACCGCTCCGCGGCCGCTCCCGGCGGTTGGCGGGACCCGGCGCGCGGGTACGTCCAGGTTCGGACGCCAGGAGGTAGCCGGTGACCGGCGAGCAGCAGGTGCGTGTGCCGGCGGGCGGCGTGACGCTCGACGGCGACCTGGGACTGCCGGCCGAGCTCCGCGGGGTGGTGTGCTTCGCCCACGGCAGCGGCAGCAGCCGCCACAGCCCCCGCAACCGCTTCGTCGCCGAGACCCTGCGCGAGGCCGGCCTGGTCACCCTGCTCATGGACCTGCTGACACCCGAAGAGGACGCCATCGACGTCCGCACCCGGGAGCTGCGCTTCGACATCGACCTGCTGGCCGCACGGGTCGTCGACGCCGTCGACTGGCTGGGCGCGCAGCCTTCGACCGCAGAGCTGTCGGTGGGGCTGTTCGGAGCCAGCACCGGCGCGGCGGGCGCACTGGTCGCCGCCGCCCGGCGCCCCGACGCGGTCGCCGCGGTGGTGTCCCGCGGGGGGCGGCCCGATCTCGCCGGGGAGGCTCTGGAGCAAGTCCGCGCTCCGACGCTGCTGATCGTCGGCGGCGCGGACACGACCGTGCTGGAGCTGAACCGACAGGCCCGCCAGCGGCTGTCCGGACCTGCACAGCTCGAGGTGGTCGAGGCAGCTGGGCACCTGTTCGAGGAGCCCGGCGCTCTCGAGCAGGTCGCCACCCTGGCCCGCGACTGGTTCCAGCGCCAACTCACCCCGGCCGGCTGACCGCCGGCGCGCGTACACCCCCCGGCGCGGGGAACAACTAGAGACATCCGCGCGCTTGAAGGGGATGACTCTCTCAGTCAGGGGGCGTGATGCGGACGCTGTACGCGTTCCTGCTGTTCGCCAGCGGCTGCTACCTGACCGTGCTGGCAGGCGTCTTCGACGCCCGCGGCCTCACGACGGCCGCGCTCGTCGCCGTGGTCACCGCGATCGGCTGCGTGTGGCTCATGCTCCGCGAGGCTCGACGCGCGCGCTGACCAGCAAACGGGTGGCCCGGCGACGCCTCTCCGCTGCGCATCCCCTCCATCCCGCACGCGCGGAGACGGCGCCGCCGCTGCGGCCACCCGCACAGACAACGCGCCAGGCTGACCAGGAGATACGGGTTCCTTGCACCGGGTCGGGGCTACGGTGGCCGGGATGGACGCGGTGCAGCGCTTCACACGGGTGGCCGCCGTGCCTGAGAAGCGGCTGGATCTGGGCCACGCCGCGCTGGCCCTGGCCGCCGGTGCCGACCGCGACCTCGACGTCGACCGCTGGCTGGCGGAGCTTGACCGCCTGGCCGCCGGCGTCGACGGCGTCGACGGCCTGCGCCGGCGGCTGTTTCGCGAGCTTGGCTACCGGGGCAACACCAGCGACTACCACGACCCGGCCAACTCGCTGCTGCACCAGGTGATCCAGCGACGGGTCGGGATTCCCATCAGCCTGTCGGTCCTGACCATGGAGGTGGGGCGGCGCGCCGGCGTGCGAC
>DASZOD010000344.1:0-2287 GCA_035550935.1 Egibacteraceae bacterium
CTCAGCGGCGTACGGCGACGTAGTCGATCGCGGCGGTCGCCAGGTACCAGGTCTGGGCCTGGCGGTCGACGAACACGACGTGGTCCCGAGCCACCGCCCGCAGCACGCCGTGGAGTTGCTCGCCCAGCGCCCGGGAGCCCAGCTCCACCGCCCCGCCGGCGGCCTCGTGCTCGGCCAGCCTCGCCAGGAACGTCTGCGGCCCCCGGCCGCGGTCCAGGCCCCCCGCGCGGACCCGCTCGACCACCCGCAGGTACAGCGGGACGCCCAGGTTGACGTCGACCTCGCCGCCGCGGACCCGCAGCGTCGCCAGATCGCCGGCGGCGTAGATGACCGTACCGGTGAACGTCCACGGGGCGAAGCCCAGCGCGACCACGTCGCCGCGACTGACCAGCTCCGCGGCGACGTCGGCGAGACGACGGCCGCGCAGCAGATCGGTGGCCGCCAGCTGCTCGTACGCCTCTGCCTCGGCCCGCAGCTCCGCCCGCAGCCGCCGGCTCAAGCGCGCAAGCTCGGCGTCGTGGGGTTCGCCCGGGCCTTCGACCACGGCCGTGTCCCTCACACGGCCGGCGCGGGCGTCGATGGGCGGGGCCGCAACGTGGTGCGCATGAGAAACACGTCGTAGGGCGGGTCGTAGCGGGACACGGTGAAGTACAGCGACGCCTGGTCAAGGCCTGTGGGCACGATGTAGGGCGCGTACACCTGAGGATGGTCGAGGGCGGACACCACCAGATGGGGCGCGGACCATCGGCCGGTGAGCTGCCGGGCGGTGCGCAGCACGATGCCGTGTCGTTGCTCGTCCAGGTGCAGCATGAGCCACAGCCGGTGGCGGCTGCTCCAGGCGACCGACAGCTCGCCGGCCGGTGCCGGCACGACGGTGGCGGCCCGGCCAGGATCGGCAGCCCAGCTGCTGCCGGTCCAGTAGCGGTAGCGCTCGATCGACAGGGCCTCGTCGGGCCGGACCCGGGCCAGCTGGACGCCGCCGAAGCGGCCGGCGGAGATGCCGAACAGGTACCGGTAGCGGTCGTGGGCGACGACGGCGACCTGCGCGAAGTTGCTGTCGCCGGGCCAGCGGGCCGTGGGATGCTTGACCCAGGTGCCGCCGGTGTCGTCGGAGTACGCCAGGCCCGAGTAGTTGACCACCCAGCGGCCGGGGGACTCCCAGTGCCTGACGGACATGTAGTGCAACACCATGCGGTCGCCCAGGGAGAAGCCGTAGGTGGGGATGACGGTCATCTCCACGCCGTGGACCTTCTGTGACGGCAACAGCTCGGAGGCGCGACCGGCGTGGTCGGTGACCATGCCCGAGAACTGCAGCCCGTTGGCGGGATCCGGGTCGTCGACCCAGGCCATGGTGCTGCTGCGCCAGTCGGTCCCGAAGGTGGGCCCGAACGTGTCGCCGAACACGACGTAGAGACGCCCGGCGTGCCAGAACATGTGCCCCAGGTCGGTGCCGAACACGTGCCACCGCCGGTCTGTCTGGTTCGCCGACTCAGGGCCGGTCAGCTGCGCCACCACCTGGGTGTCTGTGGCCTCCAGCGGCGGGGCGTCGCCGGGGTGCCGCCGGCCTCGGCGGACCAGCTCGCGGTGCAGCTCCTCGTCCTCGTTGAGGGGGTGGCCGGGGGGCGACTTGCCCGGGCCCGGCCCCCCGCGGACGACCGGCCACCATGCCGGCTGCGCGACCAGGGACACCGACATCAGCAGGACCACGCCCCCCAGCCCAGCGCTCCGGCGACGCGCGGCGGGCCGTCGCCGAGGGCGCACCCGCAGCCGTCGACGGGTGGGCACCAACCCCACCAGCGCGACGCCGAGCACGGTCGCCGACACGGCCAGCAGGGAACTCACGGGCAGCCCGGGGTCGCAGGCGTGAGCGGGCCGCATCGGCCGGCGTCGGGCCGACCCGGTGCAGCGCTCGGCCAGCTGCGCGCGTCCAGCATCGGTGCCCTTCCCTGCGTGCCCGGGTCCCAGTCCCCACACCGTGGTAGCCCACTAGCGCGGTCGGACACAAATAAGGCGGGGGGGAGCCCGGCCCTGGTGGCCAGGCCTGGGGCTCCTTGGGGCCGTAAGGGTGGTCCTGCGTGTCTGCTGTGGCCCAGAGGTCGGCGGCCGGCGCCCGGCTTCGGTCGGTGACCCCGACGTCGCTACCATCGCCGCCGTGGCCCCCCCCAGCCCCAGCCTGCGCGTGTGCGTCTACTGCGCGTCCAGCCAGGCGGTCGACCCGGCCTACCGGCAGGTCGCCGCGCAGTTCGGCCGGGCTCTGGCCGCCCAGGGCTGGGGACTGGTCTACGGC
>DASZOD010000345.1:0-2697 GCA_035550935.1 Egibacteraceae bacterium
CCGCCCCCACCGACCGCCTGCTGGCGTTGGCCACCGCCTGCCTCCCCCTCGGGCACCCGCTCCGCAGCGCAGCGCAGCGCCGCGCGCACGCAGGGTACACCCTGCGTCAGCCTTCGGGGTCCCCGCCGGCCAGGCGCCGAGCGGTGGTCAGGAAGGCGGTGTGGGCCACCATGCGGTGCTCGGGGCGCACCGCCAGTCCCTCGACGTGCCAAGCACGCACGATGGTCTCGAACGTCTGCGCCAGGCCCCAGCGCCCGTCGGCGTCAAGCGCCTCGCGCAGCCGCATCACCTGGGGCACCGTGGGGGTGTAGGCGCAGACGATCCCCCCCGGCCGCAGCGCCTCGGCGCCGGCCTTGAGGACCTCCCACGGCTCGAGCAGGTCGAGCACGAGCCGGTCACAGGCGCCGGCGGCCAGGCCGGCGGTCACGTCGCCACGGCGAAGCTCCCAGGTGACTGGGTGCCCGCCGAAGCGCTCGGTGACGTTGCGCTCGGCGATCTCGGCGTGCTCTTCGCGCAGCTCGAAGCTGATGACCCGACCGGTGGGGCCCACCGCGCGCAGCAACGCACAGGTCAGCGCGCCCGAGCCGGCACCGGCCTCGACGACGGTCGCCCCCGGACAGACGTCGGCCGACGTGACGATCATGGCCTGATCCTTGGGGTACACCACCTGCGCGCCGCGGGGAGCCTTGAGCGTCCAGTCCGCGGCGGTGGGACGCACCACCAGGAGGGATGCGCCCTTGGCGCTGCGCACCCGGCTGCCCTCTGGCTGGCCCAGCAGCTCGTCGTGGGCCACGGCGCCGCCGTGGTAGTGGAACGTCCCCCCGGCCCGCAGGCTGGTCAGGTAACGCCGACCCTTGCGGTCGATGAGCAGGACGGTGTCGCCCGGGCTGAACGGATCGGGGTGGCCGGGGTGACGAGGCGTCAAGCCGACGCCTGCTCGGATCGGGGCTGCATCACCCTCAGGACGCGCCCTCGGGTGCGGCAGAACGCGCAGCGAGCCGGCTCGGGGCCGTCTGCCCGGACCGTGTCGCCACCCGCGGACGGCCGCGCCGCGCCCGCCCGGGCGGTCGTGGGCATGCCGCAGTCGGCGCAGGCCACCAGGGCCTGGCCGTCGCCGTCGGCGTCCGAGAAGTGCGCCTCGCGAACCCGGTCCAGGAAGCCGAACAGGAACTGGGCCTTGGTGCCCGGCGAGTGCCGCTCGAGCTCGTTGAGCGCGTCCTTGTGGCGCAGCACGGTGTTGCCGGCCACCATCGGGCACTCCTCGACGACGTAGTCGAGGCCCTTGACCACGCAGTAGGCGGCCATCTCCCGCTCGCCCAGCCGGTACAGCGGCTTGACCTTCTTGGCCAGGCCGCTGCCGGCCGCCGGCAGCAGCGGTGACTGGCGGGCCATGAACGGCGTCTGCCAGCGCAGCACGTTGGCCAGCAGGGTGGCGGCCTCGTCGTCAAGGTTGTGGCCGGTGGCCATGACGTCGTAGCCGTGCTGTAGCGCCACCCGGTTGAACACGTAGCGCTTGGAAAGCCCGCACACCCCGCACGACGAGCGCTCGCGCGCGGTGGCCGCCTGGGGGATGTCGAAGCCGAAGTCGTCGGCGAGATCGACGGGGTGCAGCTTGGCGCCGCGACGCTCGGCGAAGCCCCGGACCAGCTCGGCCGAGCGCGTCGAGTACGCGCCGATGCCCAGGCCGACGTAGAGACCGTCGGCCCGGTACCCCATGTCGAGCAGGACGTCCCAGAGCGCCAGGGAGTCCTTGCCGCCCGAGACCGCGACGAGGACACGGTCACCGTAGGACATCATGCGGTAGCGGTCGATGGCAGCCCGGACCTGGGCACGAACGTGATCGACGACGTGCTCGGCGCAGTAGGCGCAGCGGTGGCGGGCGACCTCGAGGACCGCGGGGCGGCGGCAGGCGTGGCAGCGGGCCGGTCCGGCACCGCCCGAGATGACCGGACGCAGCTCGATCTCGGCGTCGTCGCCCACGACGTGGTCCTTGGTCACGAGCGTGCCGTCGTGGATGACGAGGACCGTCTCGGGATTGACCTCCAGACGCGACAGCACCTCCCGCACGGCGGCGGGGCCGGGCAGCTCGACGGTGCGGTCGGGGTTGCGCAGGTGAACCTTCATGGCCCCGGGCAAGACTACCAGGGCTCTCCTGGCCGACCGCCGACTACACTGCCGGTGATGGCTGCCGACGCAACCGACACGACCGTCGCTGGCGCCCTCGCGCTCAAGGAGTGGGGTGCGGTCGCCCGTGCCCTGCTGGAGGGTCGCCAGACCGTCCTGCTGCGCAAGGGCGGCATCCATGAGAAGGCCTTCGAGGTGGCGCGCGACCGCTTCGTGGTGTTCCCCACCGTGGCTCACAGTCACCACGAGCGGGTACGCCCGGAGCACCGGCGGATGCTGCAGCTCGGCGCCTCCGACGTCGACGAGAGCACGGCGACGTTCACCGTGCGCTGCGGGGTGACGCTGGTCGCCGTCGTCCCCGTGGTGCGTCCCGCGGGGCTGGCTGCCCTCGACCACCTGCACATCTGGACCGGCCAGCACGTGCAGGAGCGGCTCGCCTTCCGTCCCAGGCACCCCCTTCAGGTGCTGGTGGTGCGCGCCGTCGAACTGCCCGCTCCGGTGTGGCTGCCGCGCCTGGACGCCTATCACGGCTGCAGCTCGTGGGTCGACCTGCCGCTGCGCTGGGATGGCCGC